>JAZRPO010000053.1:0-6987 GCA_045649265.1 Eubacteriales bacterium | reverse complement strand
CCCTTCGGGTTCTGATAAATTGTTTCTACTGGGTTCATAATTAAATCTTCCTTTCTTATTTATAAGTTTTTCCGTAAAAATATTTTCTTGTTATTCCGCCGATTCCAAATGCGTGGTTCGGCTTTTCGTTTTTGCATATAACCTGAATTGCTTTGTAGTTTTTGACCTTTGTATTGAACGGCACTACGGTATAAGGCGAGGTATTAAACGTAAAGTCAGAGAAGTCTATATCCTCAAAATTGAATATCCCCGCACTCTTGTTCCTTATCTCGCGCTCAAACTCCGAATCTGTTCTTATGCAGACCGACACCCCCGAGCGGTTATATGCTTTTAGGAAAACTCCCGAGCCTGATTTGACCATGGTTTTTTCTTGCATAAAATCTCCGTCATCAGACAATGGCGTTGACCACACAGCACATATTGCGGCGCCGTCATCAGAGTATGCGTGGCTTGAAAGCTCTCCGCGCTCATTCACAAGGTCGTTGTTGAAGCGACAGAGCTTTCCGTCCTCAGTCCCGAAATACAAAACCCCTTCTCCGTTTCCGAAAACGCGGGCAGGGATATTGGTCCAGTAGTACCACTCATATTCGTACGTTCCGGTCTTGTTCCCTGAATATGTCTTTTGCGCCGCATCAGCTACGAAGCATTTTCCGTTTATGCATACAAGAAGATATCCTTCCCATTCACACATAATTGCTTGATCCAGGTTTTTTTCCAACAGAAGTTTTCTGTTTATCCTTGTCGAACGAATGTTCAGTGCACGCTCACTTGATATGTCCTGAAGCGCTATGGCGTAAACTCCGTTTCGCGTGATATAGAGCGGATCATCAAGAAACGTCGCCATTGACCTCGACACTGCACCGAGCCCTCCTATTCCCTGTGATACAGGGAATATTACGCTGCCATCAGAAAGGTTCTGATACCTTCTCATATAAATCGTCGAGCCGTCGCCGTCGCTTTTTAAAATCGCCTGTTCATTTCCTGTTCTGAGATATCCCATTATTTCACTTGAATCAAGCCCAATCTCCGTATAGTTAATGTCCGGCACAAAAAGCGGGTCGTTAACCCCCGAATACCAGTCAGCATTCGGATAATCCGGATTTCCCGAAAAGAAAATGCGGTTTTCAAAAACATCCATAAACCGGCAACGGTCTATTCTCTCGGCGTATCCCTCAATCTCGTGTGAAAACTCTATTGAAAAATTATCCACTCCCGGAGTATATACATACCCCGTAAGTTTGCTTGTGTTTGGCCTGCACAATACGTATCCGCACCTGTTTTTCTCTGAGTTTCCTATGACGACATATAAATTCGGGTGACCGTTATTCATAACAGCTCTGGAGGTGATAAGCGCTTTATGTTCAGCACTTAATCCGTCATCCGGGCTATAATAACCGTCCTCATAAGCAGCATCGGTTTTGTAAACTATATCAAAGATTGTCTGCCCGGTTGTTATGCAACGCATAACAACTCTTGTGCCAAGGTCAATTTTTTCATCAAGAACAAACATTGGATATTTTGTACCATCCCACTCAAAGGTGTTTTTTCTTCTGCCTGAAACGAGGTTTATTCGTGACCCCTCCGGCACCGCACCAAGAGCCATCCCTGCTGGGATCGTTCCACTTTTTATCCAATTGTTAAAGGTGTCACTGTCTGATGGATACTCATCTATTCCACCGCTTTCCATTGTCCCCCTTTGTATATGCGTTATTGGTGCATATACTTCTTCCGATTGCCCTGCTCTTATACACTTTTCACCGTCAAACACGAGAAATTCGCTCCCGGTTAAAATGCAAAGCTTTCCTTTAAAGTACTTTCCGCAGGAACAGTTATCCGCGCAGCCTGTGTATATCTGAGTTGTTTCGCCGTACTGAAGCTTATATATTTCTGTCCCAGCGTGAATAATCGTACAGGGATTATCCATGTCTCCAAAGGTGAAAATACCGTTTATCCGACCATCAAACTTTCGCAGAGTGCGCCATCCTACTCTTTTTTCAGGAAACCCATCGGTGTCGGATATGATATTTCTCGCATCAGGGCTTCGTCTGTCATCGACCATAGATGCCTCTTTTGAAAAATCCACTCCGAGAAAGCTTTGGTAACTTTTTGTATAAACGGTGTTTCTTCCGGGCTTTGAAATTTTTGAAATCTTTGCCATATTTTAGCCTCCTTATTAAATCATTGATATAGTCCAATTCGGTTTGGTTGCTATAAGCGCTGCCCACTCAGCCGATGTGCTGCCGTCATTTGCTCCCTCGCTTGTTTCAAAGGCTGCATCTACCGCTGCAAGCTTAAGTGTGAGTGTCTTGTTTGTTGCCGTTGTCGAAAGTGCGTTTATAATGCTCAATATGCTTGCTTTGTTTAGTGGTGAATACTGAAAATTCGCATTCTGCCCGATAGCTCCCTCTATGGTAAGGCTCGTCAACTTCGAACAAGATGTTAATGTGCCTATATTTGTCGCCTCAGACACTACCCACTTGTCTATTTTTTCGAGCGCATAGCAATGAGAGAAAATATTACCTGAGTTGGATGTGCTTGCGGAAGTTGCGTCTATTACACCAAATCTCGTAATGTATTGTGCAGTGTTTGCAAAGCTTGACATATTAACAGATTTTGATGTGTCAAGAGTAATTCCTGAGTCCTCAAGATACTGTGCTAAATCCCCGACAAAACCCGAAGAGTAAAACATAAAAGCACAGTTAGTCGGACTACCAAATGTGTATTTCGGCTTCAGTGTGGCATTATTCCACCCTCCTCCTGCAAATGCACCTTGGTATGTCTTTCTGTTTCCGTTTTGTTGGTATTTATCCCAAAACGTGTCATATTGCGCTTGCTTGCCCGCTTCAACTCCGTCTTCAACCCCGAGAGCATATCCATCCCTTCTCCCCTCGCTGTATCCGCTGTCATATACTTCCGGAACCCCTTCGGCTACCGTGAGAAGCTTTTCCGCAATACTCATACTGCATCACCTCCGGTAAACGTTCTTTGAAGATCTATAATTGTATCAAGAGCAGCGCTTATATCCCCCAACGCATCTTCAGCCTCTTTCTTCGTATATGCTCCTATCTGCTCTGCCGAAACCGCGTGTGGGTTTTCCTTGTCTTCCGTGTGTGCGGAAAGTGCTGCTCCCACAGCATTGCTTACAGGCTTATCCATATCCGATGTATTATCGACATTCGAAAGCCCTAACTGAGCCTTTGTCACCTCATGCGGATTTTCTTTGTTTCCCGAATGTGTGGAAAGCTCATCTACAAGCGCGTTGTGTTTTTCCTTTATTTCGTTGTCACTTCTCGCGTCAAACACGACTTTGAGCATCTCTGCTGTGTACCCTTCATCGGAGGGATAATCGGGAAGAGTTTTAACCCCGCTCGCATAATTTTTTATTTTTAAATTTTCTACATCCATTATTCTTTCTCCTTCTATTTAAATTCAAGTAATTCAATTATCTGTTCATCAAATTCCGGTGTGCCTTGCTCCTGCGGTGTTATCTGTGCGGCAGGAGCCGGGCGCCCGGCAACAAAATAGCGTATTGCGTCAGGCGCGTGAGTAAGCTCGTGCGGAGATGACGCAACATCATTCGGGTTCTGCGATGACACGGTTATTGCCGGCAAAGTTCTTATCAGATTTATGCAGTTCGGAAAAACCCTGAGGGATGCGCACAAATCCCCCTGTTCATCCTTATATGGCGAAAGCCATTCTTTGAGGTTATACCACCCCTGTACCCGATCATTTTTTGCCGAAACCAGGCGCACACCGTTTTCCGCAAAAATCTGCGCTGCGCTTTTTCCTGTATCCTGACGTCTGTTCCAAAGGTCTGGCGGCGCGATATTTGCATAGGTTTTTTCAGTTGTCATGCTTCGTATTTTTCTCGCAGCCTCTGAAATGATAAGCCCGCTCTGGTATATCTCGCGGTAGACATATGCGCGCCCAAACATATCAACCGCAATCCAGTATCCCGCAAGCATATCAAGGCCGTAGTCCATAACAAAATACCTCCGCCAATGCTCCGGAATCTCAAACGGTGTAACAACATGGATATCTCTGTTCCATTCCGTGAAATACTGCCCGTCAAATATATCCCAGTTGCCGTTAAGCAAGGCTTCCCTATCCTTTTTTGAAAGCTTCTCAAGCCTTTTCACATATCCGGGGTCACTCTTCATAAGAAAGCTGTTATCAAACACTCGTGAAGGTATGAAAATCCTCCCCAGATGTTCTCTTTCAGGCCTTCCCGTATCAATAAACCTCGATTTTACCCATGAATGCCCGATCCCGCCCGGATTTGTTGAGCTTTTAATCTGCTTCGGGAAACCGTTTGCTCCTCTCACGCGAGAGATAAGATAGACATACATCTGCTCGGTAAAATGCGTAAGCTCATCAAAACGAATCACATCATATTCAGCGGACTGGTATCTGTAAACATCGTTTTCATTATCACAGTATCCAAAATCAATGACAGAACCGTTTTTGAAAATCCCCTCATGTCTTGATGCCTTGTATGTAAAAAGCGTTCTGGGATATAATTCAAGTGCACAACGAACAAGCGATTTATCAAGCTCAGGAAGCGTTCTCCGCAGAATAAGCTGCTTCGATTTTGGATATCGGATAGCAAACAGAAGCGCATCAACTATCTGGCCATAAGACTTTCCCCCTCCTGCCGCACCGCCAAACAAAACCTCGCCCGCCGTGGCGTTAATAAATTGACTTTGCTTCGGCGTAATTTCAATTTCCATTTTCTCCTCCGACAACCTTGACTACAACATCACACGGAGTCGCACTCTCCGCTTCCGCATTGCCAAGGAGTTCTTCAATGAAGACGGCTGCCTTCAAATCTCCTTCCAGCCCTTTTTTGACCTGGGCTAAAGCAAGAGCCTCAACCACGCTGGGATTTTTGCGTGTAAGCTCTGCTATTCCGGCCTTTTCAAGATACTCAGCAGAGAGCTTCTTACGCACAATTCTAAGAAGCTCACTCTTTATGGTTTTCTGCTTTTTTGTCATGTTCTCACCTCCTTTCGAAAATAAGAAAGAGCGTACACAAAAATTGTGTACGCTCTTTCATTATCAGTATTATATCACAGATTTTAATTAATTTTTGACAAGTTTGTGACATTTTTTCAACAGACTATTCATCGCCTGACGGAAAAAGTGATAGCGGATCAATATTCTTTCCGTTCTTTGTTACTTCAAGGTGAAGATGCGGCGGCTCCATGCATTCACAGAGTGCGCTCTGTCCGACAACTCCTATTTTATCGCCTCCGCGAACTCGCTGCCCTTGTTTTACCGCAATCTCATCTCCGAGATTTGCATAAACACTGCACAGTCCGTCTCCGTGATTGATTCTGACAACGTTTCCGAACATATTATCCTTTTCAACTGACAATATCTCTCCGTCTGCAATAGCACAAACAGGCTCACCGTTTTCTCCGTTTATATCAACCCCTGCATGAATGCGCCAATCCTCCATGGTTTTGCTTTTTACAAGCTCTTCACCTGAAAAAGGAGTGCTTATCGCACCGCTAAGCGCCATAGTGTATACTGTTTCTTCCTTTTTCTCCGGCACTTTTTGCTGAACTTTGACAGAAGCCTGCTTTTTTTCTTCCTTTGCCTGCACGCTCTTTTTTTCTTCCGTTTTTACAGGCTCGGAAGCGTTTATTGTTTCCTCTACATTTTCGCCCGAGTCATACATTGACTCATATTCGATTGGAAAGGGGAGCTCCAAAACCTCTCCTGTTTCAATGCTCTCTCTCACGTCATTTGCCGTGTCACGGGAAAGATACATCACATAACCCGAAATCCCGATTGCCGCAATGCAAAGGAAAAGGATTATGTAAAATCCGCTTCGCGCGACTTTACTTAAAAATCCTGCATATTTTCTCAAAGTAAAAGCACCTCCGAGCATATTTTAGCCCAAAGGTGCAGTTTATATTCAAATTTTTAAACATTGAATCTGAAAAGAATAACGTCACCGTCTTCAACAACGTATTCCTTGCCTTCACTTCGCATGAGCCCCTTGTCTCGCGCAACGGCAGTTGAGCCGCACTCTATGAGGTCGTCATATCTGATAACCTCGGCACGAATGAAGCCTCTTTCAAAATCTGTATGAATTTTTCCCGCAGCCTGCGGAGCTTTTGTGCCCTTTGTTATAGTCCATGCGCGAACCTCTGGGGTGCCTGCCGTGAGGTATGAAATGAGACCCAGAAGCGAATAGCAAACCTGAATCATTCTGTCAAGGCCTGACTGTGTTAGCCCGAGATCTGAAAGGAAAAGAGCTCTCTCTTCTTCGTCAAGCTCTAAAATTTCTGCTTCAAGACGTGCGCAAATCGGAATAATCTGCGCGCCTTCAGCTTCTGAAAATTCTTTAAGCTTCAAGTAATATTCATTTGATTCAATGCCTGAAACGAAGTCGTCTTCCGACATATTTGCGGCATATATAACGGGCTTTGCTGTGAGAAGCTCCACAGTTGAAATAATCGCCTTTTCTTCTTCGTTCGCGTCAAAGCTTCGGGCGCTTTTGCCCTCTCCAAGATGTGCCGAAAGCCTTTCGAGCAGCTCAACCTCTAAAAGGAGAGACTTGTCCCCCTTTGCCGCCTTGCGGGTTTTGTCGAGCCTTCTCTCAAGCATCTCAATATCAGATAAAATGAGCTCATAGTTAATGGTCTCAACATCGCGGATAGGGTCAATCCCGCCCTCGACATGAACAATGTTATCATCCGCAAAGCATCTTACAACGTGAACAATCGCATCGACTGCGCGGATGTGTGAAAGGAACTTGTTGCCGAGTCCTTCGCCCGACGCTGCGCCTTTTACAAGACCTGCGATATCGACAAACTCGACAGTGGCATACGTTGTTTTTTCAGTATTATAAAGCTTTGACAACGCATCAACTCTCGCATCGGGAACTGCAACCATTCCCACATTCGGCTCAATCGTGCAGAACGGATAATTCGCCGCCTCTGCGCCTGCATTTGTTATCGCATTAAAAAGCGTGCT
>JAZRPO010000052.1:0-2299 GCA_045649265.1 Eubacteriales bacterium | reverse complement strand
CGGAATTCTTGCGGCGTATATCCCGATGCTTATGGGAACGGGCGGGAACTCCGGCAGCCAGTCGTCTGTTGCGGTTATCCGAGGGCTTTCGCTTGATGAAATCGAGCTTTCCGACATTTTCAAGGTTCAATGGAAGGAAATCCGGGTTGCGGTGCTGTGCGGCATAACGCTTGCTCTTGCAAACTTTGTAAAGCTTATCTTGCTTGACCGGGTCGGGCTCGGATTGGCATCGGTGGTTTCAATTTCTCTTGCAATCACTGTCCTTTGTGCAAAGTTCGTAGGGTGTTCGCTCCCGATTCTCTCAAAACGGCTGGGTTTTGACCCTGCGGTTATGGCAAGCCCGTTTATAACAACTATTGTTGACTCGCTGTCACTGCTGATATATTTTTATATCGCATCATTCCTTTTATAAAAAGCCTTCAGGCGAAGCAGGAAAAACTTGCTTCGCCTTTTAAATTTTTTGTTGTATATTAAAAAAAAGTGTGCTATAATCTCTTTTGGATTGTTTTCCAGAAATATAAAGTACATATGTGGAGGATATGGTATGGTTTTAGCACTTGTGATTTTTCTTGCGATCTACGCGCTTATGCTGTCTTTCCAGAAGTACAGACCGTGGATTGCGCTTGGTGGCGCTGTGATTTTTATTGCGCTCGGTATCTTCGGAGTTTATGATTTTTCGTTTATGGATGCTATCACTGCGGTAGACTACAATGTTCTTCTTATGATAGCGGGTACTATGGGAATCGTAACCCTCTTTATCGAAAGTAAAATGCCGGCGCGCCTTGCAGAGGTTCTTATCGTGAAGGTTCCGAACGTTAAACTTGCAGTTACGGCGCTTGCTCTTTTTGCAGGGATTATAAGCGCATTTGTCGATAACGTTGCGACTGTGCTTATGGTTGCCCCTGTAGGGCTTGCAATTTCTAGAAAGCTCAAGATTTCTCCGGTGCCGATGCTTATCGCAATCTCAGTTTCCTCAAACCTTCAGGGAGCGGCGACTCTTGTCGGAGATACAACAAGCATCCTCCTCGGAGGCTTTGCAGGGATGAACTTCCTCGACTTTTTCTGGATGCAGGGCCGTCCGGGAATCTTCTGGGGAGTAGAGCTCGGTGCTATAGTTTCCGTTTTTGTTCTTCTCTTCCTCTTCCGCAAGGATAAACAGAAAATTTCTGCAACAGTTGAAACTGAAGTCAATGACTATTTCCCCTCGGCGCTTATGATTCTTACAGTAGTTTTCCTCATTATCGCTTCATTTATCCCTGAACCTGCAAACGGTGGTGTTCTTGCGACAATCTACAACCTCAGAAGCGGACTTATCTGTGTTGCTCTGTGCATAATAGGAGTTCTCAGATATTGTATCAAGGCAAAATCAGGCGCTATGGTCAGACAGGTTATCGAGGAGCTTGACCGCGACACGCTCATTCTCCTTTTCGGACTCTTTATGGTTATCGAAGGCATAAAGGTTGCAGGTGTAATTGATGCGGTCGCCAATATGTTCTATATTTTTGCAGGCGATAATCCATTCCTGCTTTATACGCTCATTGTGTTTGCATCCGTTGTGCTTTCTGCCTTTATTGATAACATTCCGTATGTTGCTACAATGCTTCCGGTTGTTCAGAGTATTGCGTTGAAGATGGGTGTTGACCCGACAGTTTTCTATTTTGGACTTCTCACCGGCGCAACTCTCGGCGGAAACCTCACGCCTATCGGAGCTTCTGCGAACATTGCCACAATCGGAATACTCCGCAAGAATGGTGAAACGGTCACCACTAAGGATTTTCTCCGTATCGGTATTCCGTTTACCCTTGCTGCTGTGCTTACCGGATACGTCTTTATCTGGCTCGTATGGGGCATCTAAAACTGTTATGATAAATAAAATATCCGGAAGCT
Organism: Eubacteriales bacterium; assembly: GCA_045649265.1. Taxonomy (GTDB): domain Bacteria; phylum Bacillota; class Clostridia; order Oscillospirales; family JAAYXM01; genus SIG480. The sequence goes on along the minus strand of JAZRPO010000052.1, from coordinate 412 downwards.
TAAACGCTTCCGGATATTTTATTTTCTTGTGTTTTTTATCCCCTTGAGGATCATCTTTTTTGCTGCTATTGCTTTCTCTTTTGAAAGAGGCAAAACTCCCTCTAATGGATAGTGGATATTAAGCTCTTTGTATTTTGACACGCCCATTGTGTGGTAAGGCAAAACATCAAGCGCTTTGAGAGAGGAAAGCCCCCCGATAAACTCGCCGAGCTTTAAAAGCTGCCCGGGGTTATCGGTGATGCCGTCTATTATAACCGTGCGAATCCATACGGGGATATTGCGCTCGGAAAGATATCTCGCAAAGTCCAGAATATTTTTGTTGCCGCTTCCCGTAAGTTCTTTGTGTGCAGAATCATCTATATGCTTGATGTCAAGCATGACAAGGTCTGTTGATTCTGTAAGGCGATTAAAC
>JAZRPO010000051.1:0-11355 GCA_045649265.1 Eubacteriales bacterium | reverse complement strand
TCGCGGCACATATGAGCTATATAATCATATTTGTTGTCAATTTTAATTACAGTATCTGCGAGCTTTATATTGAACACCGGTAAAACATCCTTTTAAAGATATTTTTGGACACAAAATACAAGATAATTATAATATGTTATCCGGCTTTTTGTCAAGTCAGGCAGAGTGTGTAGAGTGCCGTCCTGTTCGACCCCTCAACGTGTCGGCACGAAACAAAAAAACGCACCAACCTTCGGATGGTACGTTTCTTGTTTGGTGGACCCGGTGGGGATCGAACCCATGACCTCTGCGTTGCGAACGCAGCGCTCTCCCAGCTGAGCTACGAGCCCATATTTTTGATGTTAATTATTATAGCAAAACAAAAAAGAAAAGTAAATACCAGAAAACAAAAAAATTTGTTGCAAAAGTTCTTGAAAATTGATAAAATATACTAGTATATCTATATGTAAATGAGGTGGGTTTGTTGCGGCTTAAAAGTCTTGAATTGCAGGGTTTTAAATCCTTCCCGGATAAGACTGTCATATCCTTTGATGACGGCATAACCGCAATCGTCGGGCCTAACGGAAGCGGAAAATCAAATATTTCGGATGCAGTGCGCTGGGTTCTTGGCGAGCAGTCGACAAAAACTCTGCGCGGCAGCAATATGCAGGACGTCATTTTTGCAGGTACACAAAAGAGAGGCTCTGTCGGTTTTGCTGAGGTTTCTCTCACGATAGACAACTCTGACGGCGTTTTGCCGTGTGAATATAACGAAGTAACGGTCACTCGTCGGCTTTACCGCTCGGGAGAGAGTGAGTATTTTATCAACCGAACCGCTGTAAGACTTCGTGACATAAACGAAATGTTCATGGATACGGGGCTTGGGCGTGACGGCTATTCTATAATCGGGCAGGGAAGGATTGACGAAATTCTTTCTGCCAAGAGCGGAGACCGCCGTGAAATCTTTGAGGAGGCGGCAGGTATATCAAAGTTCCGCCACCGTAAGGAGGAGTCGGAAAGAAAGCTTGCTTCCACGGAGGAAAACCTCGTCAGGCTTCGTGATATTCTTTCTGAAATTGAAACGCAGGTTGAGCCACTTCGCATTCAGTCCGAAAAGGCAAAGAAGTATTTAAAAATCTTCGATGAGCTTCGCGGTCTTGAAGTTACGGTATGGACTGAGAATTTAAAAAAGACACGCGAAAACGCTCAGAAATACATAAGCGATTATGAAGTTGTTTGCAGTCAGTTCGGCGCAGCTCAGGCGGCGCTTGATTCTCTGTATGCCGAGGTTGAGGCTCTTGCAGAGAAGATGCGTGAAAAAGACGTTGAGCTTTCCGAGGCAAGAGATGCGGAGAAAAACGAAATGAATGAAATCTCTGCGATAACAGGCGAGATTTCAACTCTTGAAGCAAACGTTGCAAACAACAAGCACAACATAGAGCGAGTTCGGGCAGAGATGGATGATGAGGCGCTTCGCGCTGATGAAATGGAAGCCCAGATAAAAGCGAGAAGCGAGAGAGTAGAAGCTCTTGCGTTGGCGGCTTCCGAAATCGAAAAGGAGATTTCGGAGCTTTCCTCGGCGGCTCTTGCAGCATCGGGAGAGAGTGACAGCGCAAAAACGCGCCTTGATAATCTTCGGCTTGGGGCACGGATGACCGAAGAGGAGATTACAAAGCTCAAAATTTCTCTTTCCGCATCAGAGGCTGAGCTTTTATCCTTTGATACCCGCCGTGTTGATATTGAGGCGGAGATAGAAACCAGAGAAGCTGAGCTCTCTGAATCAAAAAAGAAGTTTGCAGATGTAAAGTCGGCATATGACGAGGCGCTTGAAAAATGCTCTTCAGCAGAAAATATGTTAAATGGATTTGAGATGAAGCACAAGTCGCGCCTTGAACGCTTTGATGCGCTCAAAGAAAGTGTGGGAAAGCTTAATCTCGCGCGTGAGGCTGCGGAGAACAGGCTGCGTATGCTGAAAGAAATGGAGAGAGACCTTGAAGGCTATTCCTATGCGGTAAAGAATATTATGAAGGCAAAGCAGCAGGGCTCGCTCGGCGGCATCTTCGGGACAGTTTCCCAGCTTATTCGTGTTGATTCGAAATATGCTGTTGCGATTGAAACCATTCTTGGCGGTGCGCTTCAAAACGTTATAGTTTCAGGAGAGCGCGATTCGAAAGAAGCGATTGCATTTTTAAAACGCTCAGACGGTGGGCGTGCAACCTTTATGCCGCTTGATACCGTGCGCGGTGCAGAGCTTGATAAAAAGGATTTGCACGATTGCCCCGGATTTCTCGGGCTTGCCTCGCAGCTTGTATCGTGCGATGAAAAATACAAGGACGCAATCTGCTATCTGCTCGGCAAAATTGCAGTATGCGATAACATCAACAGCGCATCAGCTGTTGCAAAAAAATACGGTTACAGCTTCCGCATAGTTACTATTGACGGGCAGATAATAAACTCGGGAGGAACATACACGGGCGGCAGCGTCAGCAAGAAATCGGGCATTCTTAGCAGGACAAATGATATCAAAAAGCTTGAAAGTGAAATTTCAGAGCTTTCCGGAAAAATAGAAAAAACAGAAGCCGAAAAAGCAGAAGCTGAGCGTGACTATAATGCATTCGTGTATGAAATGGAAGTCTGCAAGACGGATAAGCGCGCCGCAGAGGATGTTCTTTTGCAGGCGAAAACTGAGATAGAGCATTACCAGTCGCACCATCTCCACCTCAATGAGATTATAGATTCTCTCGGTGAAGAGCTTTTGTCATTGTCGGGCAAGAAGAGCTTAAAGCAAAAATCAATCGAAGAGATAAATTCAAAAATTAAGGAGCAGGAGACGAGGCTTTTAAGTCTTTCAGAAGAGGAAAAAGCGCTTGTTGCGGGCGATGAAGAGCTTGCAGCGCACAGAACTTTCCTTGCCGAGCAAATATCTGAAAAGCAAGTTGAGCTTGCCGCAAACCGTGCAGAAGGTGCCGAAGCTCAAAGGGCGCTTGAAGAGATAAAATCTTTATCCGATGCTATGGCGGGTGACCGCTCCTCTAAGGAGCAGGCGATTGCAGGCTATGAAGCGGCGATTGCAGAGCTTTCAAATCAGATTGCGGAGAAGCAGGCTCTTGCAGAGGAAAAACGTGCGCATATGACAGCGCTTGAGTCAAATATTTCTGCGCTTTCGGAGAAAAAGCTCGCGCTTGAAGCTGAGCGCAACCGAAAAGAGCGGGAGAATAAGGACAAAAATGAGGAAATCTTAAAGCTCGACCGCGAGCGTTCTCGTCTTGAAGCGAAGAAAGAGGGAGCGGAGCGTGAAGAAAACCAGATTACCGAAAAGCTCTGGGAGTCGTATGAGCTTACACTAGGTACAGCAGACAAATACATTGTTGAAGTTGCATCAATCTCAGATGCGACAAAGCGCATAAGCGAGCTTCGAAGTGAATCAAGAAAGCTTGGAGATGTAAACGTAAATTCCATTGAGGAATACGAGCGCGTTTCGGAGCGATATGAGTTTATGTCGAAGCAATGCGGAGACCTCGAAGCCGCGAAAGCCGAGTTGCTTAAAATGATAGGCGAGATAACCGAGGAAATGCAGAAGATTTTCTCCGAGCAGTTTAAGGTAATCAACAAGAATTTCGGAGAGACCTTTGCAGAAATCTTTGGTGGCGGCAAGGCCGAGCTTGTCCTTGAAGATGACGGAGATATTCTTAATTGCGGTATAGAAATTAAAGTTCAGCCGCCCGGAAAAACGCTTAAAACAATTACGCTTCTTTCAGGCGGAGAGCGTGCCTTTGTTGCGATTGCGCTTTATTTTGCAATAATGAAGGTCCGCCCGACTCCGTTCTGCGTTCTTGACGAAATCGAAGCTGCGCTTGACGATGTAAACGTAGTTCGGTATGCCGAATATTTGCGTCGCTTGTCAAAAACCACGCAGTTTATCGTGATAACACACCGCCGGGGAACAATGGAAGAGGCAGATATGCTCTACGGTGTAACCATGCAGGAAAAGGGCGTTTCAAAGATGCTGGCAATAAGCATCTCAGAGGTAGAAAAATCAATAGGTGTTAAACTGACATAAGAGGGAACAAAATGGGTTTATTTGATAAAATTCGCGCGGGCCTTTCAAAAACCCGCGAAGCGGTAGGAGAAAGCATCGGAAAGGTCATCCGCAGCTTTTCGTCTGACCGTGAGGAAATGCTTGATGAGCTTGAAGAAACGCTCATAATGGCAGACCTTGGAGTTAATACGGCTATGAGCATCACCGGCAAGCTCCGTGAGAGTGTAAAGGAAAAGAAGCTTCGCGAGAGCGACGAGATTCTTTCGGAATTAAAGTCAATAATTCTCGGCATCCTCACGTGCAACCGTCACGATGAAGAAAAAACGGGGCAAAAGGTAATACTCGTAATCGGGGTTAACGGAGTAGGCAAAACCACCTCAATCGGAAAGCTTGCCGCAAAATTCGGATCAGAGGGAAAACGTGTTATTCTGGCAGCAGGGGATACCTTCCGTGCGGCAGCAGGAGAACAGCTCGATATATGGGCAAAGCGTTCGGGCGCGGAGATAATCCGACACGGTGAGGGGGCTGACCCCGCAGCAGTTGTATTTGATGCCGCAAACGCAGCAAGAGCGAGAAATGCCGATGTTTTAATATGCGATACGGCAGGAAGGCTTCACAACAACCAGAACCTTATGAATGAGCTTGCAAAAATCAGGCGGGTTTTGGAACGCGAGCTTCCCGATGCAGATATCGAATCGCTCCTTGTTCTGGATGCAACAACAGGGCAGAACGCTCTTGTTCAGGCGAAGAAATTCAACGAAGTGTCGAAGCTCACCGGAATAATCCTCACAAAGCTTGACGGCACTGCAAAAGGCGGAATAGTAATTTCAATTTCAGACGAGATGAATCTCCCGATAAAATATATAGGTGTAGGAGAGCAGGTTGACGACCTTATGGAGTTTGATGCCGCAGCTTTTACGGAAGCACTTTTTGAATAAAAGCAGGGTGATGGATATGAAGTTTATTATTGCAACAAATAATAAGAAAAAGCTTTGCGAGCTTTCTGAAATTCTTTCGCAACTCGGTATTTCGGCAGTTTCTCTTGCAGAAGCAGGCATCGAATCCGATGTTGAAGAAACAGGAACAACGTTTGAAGAAAATTCAAGGCTCAAAGCCGTTGCCGCAATGGAAAAATCAGGCCTGCCTGCGATTGCTGACGATTCTGGGCTTGAAGTTGATGCTCTCGGCGGCGAGCCCGGCGTATATTCGGCAAGATACGGCGGGGATGCATGCGCAGATGACAAGGAGAGATACGAATATCTCCTTAAAAATATGGAGAATGTAGAAGACGGCAAGAGAAGCGCAAGGTTTGTTTCCGTTATAACGTGTGTGTTCCCCGATGGCAGAGAAATCTGTGCAAGAGGCGAGATTGAGGGAGTTATTTTAAGGCAGGCGCGTGGTGAACGAGGCTTCGGGTATGACCCTGTCTTCTTTGTGCCGGGTGAAAATATGACAACTGCTGAAATGTCGGCAGAGCGAAAGAATGAAATTTCTCACCGTGCGCGTTCATTACAGATAATGTCAAAAAAACTGAAGGAAGTTTTGTAAAATGCGAGTAGGCATTATGGGAGGGACGTTCAACCCTCCGCATACAGGGCATATAAACGCGGCAGTTTCGGCGCGTGATGCGCTTTGTCTTTCTGAGCTCATTCTCATTCCGGCGGGGCTTCCTCCGCATAAGAAAATAGAGAAAGGCTCGGCAACAAAAGAGCAAAGGCTTGAAATGACAAGGCTTTGCGCTGTCCAAATCGGAGCTCGGGTGAGCGATGTTGAAATTCTTCGCGAGGGAATAAGCTATACGGTAGATACATTGCGTGAAATCAAAAAAACTTATCCCGAGGATGAGCTGTGGCTCATCGTAGGCACAGATATGTTTCTTGATATTGAAAACTGGAGATGCCCCGACCAGATTTTAAAGCTTGCGTCTCTTGCGGTAGTGCCGCGCAAAGACAGCGATGCGCCAAAACTCCATGAGCATGCAAAAAAACTTATTCAAAAATATGGAGCGCTTTGCAAAATTATAGACCAAAGTGCCATTCCAATATCATCTTCAAAACTCAGAAAAGCTATCACCGAGGGAGATGTGAGAAGGTTTCTTCCCGAAACGGTGATGGAATACATTAAAAAGAATAAGCTTTACGGCTTTTGAAAGGCGGCAGAATTTTGACAGAAGCTGAAATCATTATAAGCGTTCGTGCACGGATGAGTGAAAAGCGATTTCTTCATTCACTTGGCTGCGCTGAAATGGCAGAGCAGCTTGCAAAACGCTGGGACGCGGACATAAGCCTTGCCAGACGCGCAGGATATCTCCACGACATAGCAAAAGAAACCCCTTATCATGAGCAGTTGAAATTGCTTGACAAATTTGGTATTATATTAACCGGAATGCAGAAATCAGAGAAGATTATACATGCGTTTTCCGGTGCGCTTATCGCAGAACAGGAATTCGGCGAGTGTGAGGAGGTTTGCGGAGCAATCCGCTGGCATACCACAGCACACAGAGATATGACAAAGCTTGAAAAAATCATCTGGCTTGCGGATCTGACTGAAAAAGGCCGTTCATTTGAGGGGGTTTCGGAGCTTCGCAGGCTCGCCTTTGAAAACCTTGGCGATGCTCTTATAGCGGGATTTGATACGACACTTTCATATCTTTTAAAGCACGGCTGCGAGATAGACGCAAATATTATAGAAGCAAGAAACTTTGAAATAGAGTCAAGGAAAGGACCTTCTTTATAAATGAGAAAACAAAGGATAAGCGATAAAGCAAAGTATATTATTTCGATAGTCCTCGTGATTGCAGCAATTATCATGATTGCTGCGTCAGTTGTGATAAATAACGTTCGTCCTCCGGAGGTTTCTGATGAACGCATCGGGATAGCAATCCGGGATGAGGCAGTTTCCACGTTTGGAAGAGACCGCCGTGAAAACTTCTTTACAATCCTGCTCGTTGGAAAAGACCAAGTAAGCAGAAGCACCGACACGATAATGCTTGCGGCTTTTGATAATGAGCTGAAAAAAATGAGTATAATGAGTATCCCGCGCGACACCATAACGAACACACGCCGCGCAAACAAGAAAATCAACGCATCTTATGTAAGCAACAACGAAAGCATAGAGGCTCTTTGTGACGAGGTTGAGTCTGTTTGCGGCGTCCGCCCGGATAAGTACGCGCTTATCTCGGTTGATGGATTTGTCGATATGATAGATTCAATAGGCGGAGTTGAGGTTGATGTTCCGATTGATATGGTGTATAATGACCCCACGCAGAATCTGAAAATCAACATTAAAAAAGGCCTGCAAACACTTGACGGATACGATGCAATGGGTTTTATGAGATACCGCGCGACATATGCAGAGGGAGATCTCGGGCGTATAAAAATGCAGCATACCTTTATTGATGCGATTATAAAAAAGATGCTGACTCCTGCGACATTTACAAAAATCCCCGAGCTTGCAGGGATTGTGCATGAAAATGTCGAAACCGATCTCACGCTCGGAAATGAAATATGGCTCGGAAAGCAAATTCTTACAATGAACCTCGAAACAGATGTTGAGATGATGACACTTCCGGGATATGCAAAGTATTATGAAGGGCTGTCCTATTACTTCCCGAATGAGGAAGAGGTTCTTGAAATTGTAAACGAGAGCTTTAATCCGTACGAAGAGCCCATCACTGAGCTTGATTTATTTGTTGAATAAGGAGAATGAAAATGGATATAAAAGAAACTGCCAAAACAATAGTCTGTGCTCTTGATGATAAGATTGCAGGGGACATAAAGGTTTTGAGAATTGAAGAAATCACAACGCTTGCAGAGTACTTTGTAATATGTACAGGTACGTCAAACACCCACGTTTCGGCACTGCGAGATGCAGTAGATATGAAGCTCTCCGAAAAGGGAATAGAGCCACACCATATTGAGGGTCACAGCGGCGCATGGGTGCTTATGGATTACGGCAGTGTTGTGGTTCATATCTTCACGGAAGAAGGAAGACAGTTTTATCAGCTTGACCGCGTATGGGCGGATGCAATATCCGTTCCAGTTGATGAGATGCTGAGTGAATAGAAAGGATTGACAGAAATGAAATACGATTTTTCTTCTATTGAAAAAAAGTGGCAAAAGCGTTGGGCTGATGAAAAGGCTTTTCATGCTGAAAACGGAGGCGACAAGGAGAAATTCTACGCTCTCGTAGAGTTCCCGTATCCGTCAGGAAACGGGCTTCACGTCGGTCATGCCCGTCCGTATACTGCGCTTGATGTAATTTCAAGAAAGCGCCGTATGGATGGTTATAACGTTCTTTTCCCCATGGGCTGGGATGCTTTCGGGCTTCCCACGGAGAACTACGCAATTCAACACAAAATTCATCCCAAAGAGGTTACTGAGAAAAATATTGCATTTTTCAAGGCACAGCTTCAATCGCTTGGATATTCCATTGATTGGGACCGCGAGATAAACACTACAGACCCGAGCTATTTCAAATGGACACAGTGGATATTCTTAAAGCTCTTTGAAAAGGGCCTTGCGTATAAGAACAAGATGCCGGTCAACTGGTGCACCTCCTGTAAGTGCGTTCTCGCAAATGAAGAGGTTGTAAACGGTGTCTGTGAGCGTTGCAGCAGTGAGGTTGTCCGCAAGGAAAAAAGCCAGTGGATGCTCAAAATTACGGAATATGCAGAGCGCCTTATAAAAGACCTTGACGACGTAGATTTTATTGAGCGCGTTAAAATTCAGCAGAAAAACTGGATAGGAAAGAGCGAGGGTGCGGAGGTTCAGTTCAAGACCACCGCCGGAGATGTTCTTACGGTTTACACAACCCGCCCTGATACACTTTTCGGTGCTACATATATGGTTATCTCACCTGAGCATCCGTATGTGGAAAAGTGGAAGGATATTATTTCAAATTACGACGAGGTTCGTGCCTATGTTGAGACGGCTGCAAAGAAATCCGACTTTGAGCGCACCGAGCTTGTAAAGGAAAAGACAGGAGCAAAGCTCTGCGGAGTTTCGGCAATCAACCCCGTAAACGGAAAAGAAATTCCGATATTTATTTCAGACTATGTTCTTATGTCCTACGGCACAGGTGCTATTATGGCGGTCCCGGCACACGACACACGCGACTGGGATTTTGCAAAGGCATTTAATCTTCCCATAGTTGAGGTTGTCGCAGGCGGCGATGTTGAGAACGAAGCCTTCACTGACGTTGAAACCGGAAAGCTCGTGAATTCAGAGTTCTTAAACGGCCTTGAAGTAAGCGAGGCAAAGAAGAAGATAATTGAGTTTTTGGAGGAAAAGGGTGTAGGCACTCCAAAGACCAACTACAAGCTTCGTGACTGGGTTTTCTCGCGCCAGAGATACTGGGGTGAGCCGATTCCCCTTGTGGAATGCCCGCATTGCGGATGGGTTCCGGTTCCTGAAAATGAGCTCCCGTTGCTTCTGCCGGATGTTGAGTCATATGAGCCGACAGATAACGGAGAGAGCCCGATTGCAAATATCACTGAGTGGGTTAATACAACTTGCCCGAAGTGCGGAGCTCCTGCAAAGCGCGAGACGGACACAATGCCGCAGTGGGCAGGGTCAAGCTGGTACTTCCTGCGTTATATGGACCCGCATTGCGACACGGCCCTCGCTTCAAAGGAGGCGCTGGATTACTGGACACCTGTTGATTGGTACAACGGAGGAATGGAGCATACAACGCTTCACCTTCTCTATTCGAGATTCTGGCATAAATTCCTTTATGACATCGGTGTTGTTCCGACAAAGGAGCCCTATGCAAAGCGCACAAGCCATGGTATGATTCTTGGCGAAAACGGCGAGAAGATGTCAAAATCACGTGGCAACGTTATCAACCCGAACGACATTATCAGCCAGTATGGCGCGGACACGATGCGCCTTTACATCATGTATATCGGTGACTTTGAAAAGGTTGCTTCGTGGGACAGCCAGGCAGTAAGAGGCTGCAAGCGCTTCCTTGACCGTATCTGGACACTTGCCGAAAAAGCAGATGCATCTGAGAAGCTCAGCGAAAAGAACGAAGCTGCAATCCACAAGACTATCAAAAAAGTCGGCGAAGACATTGAAAATATGAAGTTTAACACAGCTATTGCTGCGATGATGGCGCTCATAAATGATTTTTCAACAAACGGTGCTACCCGCGGCGATATGAAGGTGTTGCTTCGCCTGCTTTCTCCGTTTGCTCCGCACATTGCAGAGGAGCTTTGGGAAACCTATGGAGAAAAGACACTTATTGCGCTTGAAAAGTGGCCTGAATACGATGAAGCTAAAACTCGCGCTTCCGAGGTCGAGATTGCTGTTCAGGTTTGCGGAAAAATAAAAGGCAGGATAACAATTCCGGCAGACCTTTCCGATGATGAGGTAATAAAGCTCGCATCAAGTGAGCCGAAGGTTTCTGAAGCTCTGCAAAGCGGAAAGCTAGTGAAGAGCATAGTAGTTAAAAACAGGCTTGTAAACCTCATTATAAAGTAAAAATTTTCCTGTTAACGAATAATTTAAAATTATTATTGTTGACATCGACAGAAAAGTTTATTATAATAGTAGCGTTGATATTTATTTTTGGTTCTGATCGCGGAGGGAGGGATAACAATGTCAGAAATCCGTATAAAGGAAAATGAGTCTTTGGAGAGTGCTCTCAAAAGATTCAAACGTTCCTGCGCAAAATCAGGCGTTCTCTCCGAGCTGCGTAAGCGTGAGCATTATGAAAGCCCGAGCGTAAAGCGCCGCAAGAAGAGCGAAGCCGCACGCGCAAAGAAAAAGAGATATTAAAACAAAAACTGCAAGGCAATTTTGCCTTGCAGTTTTTATTTTTCGTCTGTTTTCGGGTCGCCCGGATTTGATATTGAGGAAACCGACAGAGAGGTCAAAAAACATATTGTGATCTAATTTGTACCGCATATGAATTTATTATAGCCTGAAAATCTTTGCCATTTTTTGGAAATATTTTTAAAAAACCTCTTCCATTTTCCGACACTATATGATATACTATGTTTGCCAAACAACCTAATAGAATTTTTTAGAAACACATGGGCGTTTTTACTTTGGTAAAAACCCAAGCTCTGCTATGCCTGTGTGTTTCCCAGGATAGGTTGTTTGGCGACAATTGGAGCTCTGCGTTTTTCGGCGCATTGACTTCGGTTGGTGCGCTTTTTTTATTTTTAAAAAGCGCGGGTGAAAAGTTGTGGGGATGCATTTTTCAAAGAAAGAGAGGTAGAAAAAGATGCCTGACTACGAAAAAATGTATTTCGAGCTCTTTAACGGAGTAACCGACGTAATCGAAGAGCTCAAAAAGCTTCAGCAGAAAGTGGAAAAACTCTATGTTGAAAG
>JAZRPO010000050.1:0-43350 GCA_045649265.1 Eubacteriales bacterium | reverse complement strand
TGCATCAATTACACACATGTGTGCTATACGGGCTGATACAGCTTCGACAGGATAATTTTCTTCATCAGCATACACCGAAACTGAATAATCACTCTCTGTATATAAAAGACTTTTTGTAAAACTTGTTAATGCTATCGTTGTCGCACCTGTTTTTTTTGCAGAGCGCATTGTATCAACAACTGCTTTTGTTCTTCCGCTGTGCGAAATTCCAAATGCAACATCGCCGTTTTTCATATTATTAGCCATAACATTCATTTGTAAAATGTCTGTGTAAGCATATGCCTGAACGTCAAGCTGCGAAAACCTATAAGCTGCATCAACTGCAACCACAGAAGATGTACCCACGCCGAATATAAAAATGCGCTTAGCTTCCGCAAATCTTCTTGATATTTCATCTATTTTTGAAAAATCAATCATTTGATATGTACTTTTAAGTGTATTTATACCGGAATTAAAAACCTTATTGAAAATCAGCTTCGGATTATCATCTTTATCAAATGGAATGTTATTTTGACTGTAACCTTCCTTGCCAACTGCAGCTGCCAAAGAAATTTTCAATTTTGCAAAACCTTCCACCCCGATAGATTTACACATACGATTAACAGCCGATGGAACGGTGCCACAAGTATATGCAAGCTCTTTTGCTGTCATATGAACAACCTTTTCCGGAAATTCCAGAATATAAGAAGCAATTTTTTGTTCTGTTTCTGTAAGGTTTTTAAACACATTATGTATTTTTGCAATAACCATATTAGCCTCTCCACTTTAGAAACATATTCTACTTAAGTTTATGTATATAGAATTTAATTCTATAATATCATAATTATTCCTGTTAGTCAAGATAAAATTTTGTCCATAATATCTATTCTCTCTGGTTCAAGTCTGGTTCAAAACCACTTGGCATCTACCTTTTGTTTCAAAACCGATTTTTGCAAAAAACCTCAAACCATTAAAAAAAGCGAACAATTTAGATGTCATCTAAATCATTCGCTTTTTTTGGCGGAGAGTCGGGGATTCGAACCCCGGATACCTTTATAGGGTATACACGATTTCCAATCGTGCGCCTTCGACCAGCTCAGCCAACTCTCCATATTTATTCAATTTGACTTGTTAAGTATATCGAATATTAAAAATATAGTCAAGCAACTTTTCAAATTTTATCTGCAAAGGGTGAATACTGCCCCACCCTTTGCAGAAAGAAATTCTCAGTAAAGCTCAAATTACTTAAGCTCAACCTTTGCGCCTGCTTCTTCAAGCTTTGTCTTAATCTCGTTAGCTTCGCTCTCACTTGCGCCTTCTTTAATAGCCTTCGGTGCGCTTTCAACAAGCTCCTTAGCTTCTTTAAGGCCGAGACCTGTGATTTCGCGGACAACCTTGATAACATTGAGCTTTGCGCCGCCAACATCAGCAAGGACAACATCAAAGGAATCCTTTGCTGCTGCTGCACCAGCATCTGCGCCACCTGCAGCCGGAGCTGCAACTGCAACTGCTGCTGTTGCGGATACGCCAAACTCTTCCTCGAGAGCCTTTACGAGCTCATTGAGCTCAAGAACTGTTAAGCCTTTTACTTCTTCAATGAAATTTGTGATCTTTTCAGACATTTTAGTAACCTCCTAAAATTTTATTGTTTACAATTTATTCTGCTGCGGGAGCTTCAGCTTCTGCAACAGGGGCTGCCTCTTCTACGGGAGCAACTTCCTCAGCCGGAGCTGCCTCGCCGCCCTTATCAGCGATTGCTTTAAGCACAAGAGCAAGACCGAATATCGGGCTCTTCAAGCTGCCAACAAGCCTTCCAAGGAGAACTTCCTTGCTCGGAAGGTTTGCAAGCTCCATAATCTCTTCGATGCTGACAACCTTACCATCAATAAAGCCTGCTTTGATGTTGTAGAAGTTTTCGTTCTTCTTGGCATACTCAGCAACTACTTTAGCAGGAGCGATTACATCATCTGCACTGATAGCAAGAGCAGTTGTGCCTTCGAGAACACCGTCGAGACCTTCAATGCCGGCTTCCTTAGCAGCAAAACGGATAAGAGTGTTCTTGATGACTCTGTAATCAACGTTGTTCTTGCGCATTTCTGCACGAAGAGTCGTATCATCAGCAACGTTAATGCCTTTATAGTCGACAAGAACGCCACAGCTTGCATTCTTCATCTTCTCAGCAAGCTCTGCAACCAACTGTTTCTTCTGTTCTAACACCTTTGCACTTGGCATATTGTTTCACCTCCGTTTGAATTTAATGGAAAAACCCATGCGCTTTAAGACGCATGGGTGAACAAATTACAAACACAAGTTATGTGATTTAATAATCTGCTTCCTCGGCAGGATTTACACTTACGCTACCTGCTGTCTTAAGACGCAATATGGATTATACCAGAATTTTTCTTGATTGTCAAGAAAAATTAACCGAGCAATTTTGCAACGTTGACTTTGATTCCCGGGCCCATTGTTGATGTAACAACACAGGAGCGGATGTAAGTACCCTTTGCAGCTGCCGGACGAGCCTTGACGATAGCACCAACAATTGTGTTGAAGTTATCAGAAAGCTTCTCTGTTCCGAAAGAAACCTTACCAATCGGGCAGTGAATGATATTTGTCTTATCGAGACGGTACTCAATCTTACCTGCCTTGAGCTCTGCGATTGCCTTAACAACATCCATTGTAACTGTTCCTGCCTTGGGGTTCGGCATAAGGCCCTTCGGACCCAAAACCTTACCAAGACGACCTACAAGGCCCATCATATCAGGAGTTGCAACGACTATGTCGAAATCAAAGAAATTCTCGTTCTGAATTCTTGCGACAAGGTCCTCTGCACCGACAACCTCAGCGCCTGCCGCTTCAGCTTCCTTCGCCTTATCGCCCTTTGCAAATACGCAAACGCGGACGGTCTTACCTGTTCCGTGCGGAAGAACTACCGCACCGCGAACCTGCTGATCAGCATGACGGGAGTCAACACCGAGCTTAACGTGAAGCTCAACTGTCTCATCAAATTTTGCTTTGCCAAACTTGCCCATTATTTCAAATGCTTCCTCAGGCTCATACTGAGTTGCACGGTCAACAAGCTTAGCGCTTTCGATATACTTTTTTCCTCTACGCATTGTATTAACCTCCTTGTGGTAGTTTTCGGGCTTTACATCAAAAGCCCTCCCACGTAAGTAATGCACCTTACGATTTAAGGATTATTCCTCAACCGTGATTCCCATGCTTCTGCATGTTCCTGCAATCATGCTCATTGCAGTTTCAACTGATGCAGCGTTAAGGTCAGGAGCCTTAATCTCTGCAATCTTTCTGAGATCTTCCTTGCTAATCTTAGCGACCTTTGTCTTGTTTGGAACACCTGAACCACTTTCGATTTTGCAAGCCTTTTTAATAAGAACTGATGCCGGCGGTGTTTTTGTGATGAATGAGAACGAACGGTCTGCATAAACCGTAATAACAACCGGAATGATAAGTCCGATGTCGTTCTTTGTACGCTCGTTGAACTCCTTCGTAAACTGGACGATATTAACACCGTGCTGACCGAGAGCCGGACCAACAGGGGGTGCCGGAGTTGCCTTACCTGCCGGAATCTGAAGCTTAATAAATCCTACTACTTTCTGTGCCATGATATCGCACCTCCTTAATAAAATGTGGTAAATGGCGGCATCAACTGCGCAGGCGAAATTAAGAAGCCTCTTCCGCCTTTATGCGAGGACACCTCCCACGCCGGACATTTTGCCCGGGCTATGCAAAAAGCGCACAATGCGCTTGCATACGAAATAAATACAAGCCTATTCCTCAGAAGCTGATTCAACCTGGTCAGGCTCAAGCTCGACCGGAGTTTCTCTTCCGAACATTGAAACGATGACGCGAATTTTGTTTTTATCAAGCTCGATTTCATCGACAACTCCGATAAAGTCTTCAAGTGCACCTTCAATAATCCTGACATTGTCGCCGACCTTGTAGTTTATAACAAGCTCGTGCTTCTCTACGCCGAGGTTTTCAACCTCCTCGTCACTTAAAGGGACAGGTTTGCTTGCCGGACCTACAAAGCCTGTGACACCGCGGGTATTCCGAACAACGTGCCAGCTTTCGTCCGTCATAACCATCTTCACGAGGACATACCCCGGGAAGATTTTGCGCTCAACTTCCTTACGTTTTCCGTCTTTGACTTCAACGACAGTCTCGACAGGAACGTTAACAGCGCAGATGAGGTCATGCAATTTTCTGTTCTCTACTGCTTTTTCAATTGTAGCGGCTACTTTATTCTCGTAGCCCGAGTATGTGTGAATAACATACCACTTAGCATTTCCTGCCATATGATGATTCCTCCACTTATTAATTAAAGGTTAAGGAGAAATCCGATACCGGAATTGAGCACAAGGTCCATAATACCTGTTATAATCGCAAAGATTGCACAAACAACCAGAACTATGCAGGTGTTCTTGTATACCTGATTTGCCGACGGCCATACAACCTTTTTGAGCTCACTTTTCATTTCACGGAACCATGCAGCGATGCTGCGTTTTTTCTTCTCCGACATTCAGAGCACACCCTTTCATTTGTAATTCATAAAAGAAAAACCTGTATTACTTGGATTCTCTGTGAAGAGTATGCTTGCGACAGAACGGGCAATGCTTACGCATTTCAAGTCTGTCCGGGGTGTTTTTCTTTTCTTTCATTGTGTCGTAGTTTCTGCGCTTGCATTCTGTGCAAACGAGAGTGATTTTTGTTCTCATAAATAACGGCCTCCAAAGAATATTTTGCCTCCCTGACAGCCTTTCGGCTTCGCGGAAACTTTGTTTTTTTACCACGTAGGTTAAATTTATGGCCCTACAAAAAGAGCACAACAAATAAACCTTTCACAGGTAATATAGATTGTATCACATATTCAGCAGTCAGGTCAAGCCTTTTTTTATATTTTTTTAATTTTATTCCAATTCGAACATTCCTGTATAAAGTTTAAAATATCTTCCGCCCTGAGCGATAAGGTCAGCGTGCGTTCCGCGCTCAATTATTTCGCCGTTTTCAATAACCATTATCGCATTTGAATTTCTGACCGTCGAAAGCCTGTGAGCAATTACAAAAACTGTCCTGCCCTCCATAAGAGAGTCCATTCCCTTTTCGATGAGAGCCTCGGTGCGGGTATCTATGGAGCTTGTCGCCTCATCGAGAATAAGCACGGGTGGGTCTGCTACCGCCGCTCTTGCAATAGCTATGAGCTGGCGTTGGCCCTGGCTTAAATTTACACCGTCAGAGGTAAGTATCGTATCATACCCCTGCGGAAGATGCGTAATAAAGGAGTGAGCATTTGCAATCCGCGCTGCTGCCTCAATTTCTTCGTCTGTTGCATCGAGTTTACCGTAACGAATATTATCAGCAACCGTTCCGGTGAAGAGATGTGTATCCTGCAACACCATTCCTAGAGACCTGCGAAGGTCGTTCTTTCTTATTCTGTTTATATTTATGCCGTCATACGTTATCATTCCCTCGGGAACGTCATAGAAGCGATTTATGAGGTTTGTTATCGTCGTCTTTCCCGCCCCGGTTGAACCGACAAATGCTATTTTCTGCCCCGGCTTTGCATATAAGGAAATTCCTTTTAGCACAGTTTTCTCCGGTATATATCCGAAAACAAGGTCATTGAACCTCACATCTCCGCAAACCTCAACATATTCAAATCCGTTCTCGGCAGGAACCTTCCAAGCCCAAAGCCCTGTTCGCTTCTCGCTTTCGCACAAAGCACCGTCTTCTTTTCTCACGGCATAAACCAGACTTACATCCCCATCATCATTTTCCGGAGTTTCGTCAATAAGCTCAAAAATCCGCTCAGCTCCTGCAAGAGCGTTTAAGATTGAATTGAAAATCTGAGTAATTTGGGTTATGGGCTGAAAAAACGAACGGGTGTATTGTAAAAAGGATGCAACTGACCCAATATCCATTACACCCACAACCGCAAGCGTTGCACCTGCCGCTGCGGTCATCGCGTAATTTATATACGAAAAGTTATTTGTTATAGGTCCGAGAATGTTTGCGCATGTGTTCGCACTTGATGCAGCATGGAAAAGGTCCTCACTGATTTCAGCAAACCGCTCTTTCGCCTCGTTCTCGTGACAAAAGACCTTTACCACCTTCTGACCCTCTACCATTTCTTCGATGTAGCCGTTAACCGAGGCAAGCGCACCCTGCTGGCGTTTAAAATACTTCGCACTCTGACCGCCGATTTTCCTGACTGCGAAAATGATGATTGAGAGCATAACTACTATAAGGAGTGTAAGAATCGGGCTTAAAATAAGCATCATCAAAAAGACGCCTGTTATAGTCACACAGGATGAAAACATCTGCGGAATACCGTGACTGAGCATCTCTCGCAATGTGTCCGTATCATTTGTGAAGCGACTCATCGTTTCACCGTGTGAACGTGTATCGTAATACCTTATCGGCAGGCTCTGAAGCCTTGTAAACATATCGACCCTGATTTTCCTCAAAGTGTTTGTCGATATATCAAGCATAAGCCTATTGTACATATATGCTCCCGCTGCTCCGATAATATAGACAGCCGCCATGGACAAAATTCCCGGCAAAATAGATATTGGTTTAAATACACCTGCCTTTAACCCCGCCTCAATGCTATTGAATATCGGCTTTAAAAAGTACGTTCCGGCAACCCCGGCAGAAGAGCTTAACAGGATGCCCAAAAATACTAAAACGAGTTTCTTTTTCTGCCCCTGCATATAACTGAGAATGCGGAGTATGGTTTTTCCTATATTCTTCGGTTTCTGCATTCCTCCGCGAGGAGGACGCCCGACAGGTCTAGCATGAGCCATCCTACTCATCTCCTTTCTGCTGGGACTCGTAAACCTCTTTATAGATTTCATTGGTTTTGAGAAGCTCTTTATGCGTTCCGATTGCGTTTATTTTTCCATCATCAAGGACAATTATCCTGTCGGCATCGCTTATTGAAGAAATTCTTTGTGCAATAATGATTTTAGTTGTATCCGAAAGCTCAGTTCTGAACATAGTGCGGATTTTCCTGTCAGTTGCGGTATCAACTGCGCTTGTACTGTCATCAAGAATGATGATTTTCGGTTTTTTCAAAAGCGCACGAGCGATGCAGAGCCTCTGTTTTTGCCCACCGGACAAATTTACGCCACCCTGACCGAGAACGGTTTGATATCCGTCCGGAAAAGAAGCGATAAAGTCGTGAGCGGCGGCGCATCGGCAAGCGGCTTTGAGCTCTTCATCAGTAGCCTCAGCATTTCCCCAGCGCAAATTCTCTGCGATTGTTCCCGAAAACAGGACATTGTTCTGCAAAACCATTGCAACAGCATCCCTGAGCGACTCTATATTATATTCCCGAACATCACAACCGCCCACCTTTACGCTGCCCTCTGTAACATCATAAAGACGCGGAATAAGCTGGACAAGCGATGTCTTACCAGATCCGGTACCTCCTATTACTCCTATCGTTTCGCCTGACGATATCTTAAAATCAAGGTCAACAAGCGTCATATTATTCAAATTTCCTGAATATGAAAAGCTGACATTCTCAAAAGAAATTTCGCCGTTTGCAACAGTTTGTTTTCCATCCGGAACAGCTTTAATATCCGGCTCCTCTTCAAGAACTTCACAAACTCGGACAATTGATGCTCTTGACATAACAATACTTACAAAGCACATTGAAAGCCCCATAAGCGACATAAGAATCTGTGAGATATAGCTTATAAAGCTCAGGAGCTCGCCCGTCAGCATATTACCCACTGCAATCAGATTTCCGCCAAACCACAAGACAGTAAGTATGCACGAATACATAACAAGCTGCATAATCGGCATATTCAGAATAAGCACACGTTCAGCACGGCGCTGAGCATTGCAAAGCTTTTGAGCCGCATCTGCAAACTTTTCATTTTCATATTCGCCTCTGTCAAACGCTTTAACAACACGGATTGCCACAAGGCTTTCCTGAACGGCAGAGTTCATATCGTCATACTTTAAGAACATTTCCTTGAACCTCGGAAATGCTTTTATCGATATTGTAATAAGTGCCGCTGCAAGAATCGGGATTGCGATAAGAAATATGCACGAAAGGCGTGCATTAATGGAGAAAGCAAGCACGGTGGCGCTTACGAGCATTATCGGAGAGCGAACCATCATCCGTATAACCATCATAAATGCATTCTGCAAAAAAGTTACGTCTGTTGTCATTCTTGTAACAAGTGATGAGGTTGAAAACTTATCAACATTTTTAAACGAAAAGTCCTGAATTTTATCAAACATTTTTACTCTGACATTCTTCGCAAATCCGGTACTTGCAACTGATGCAAAGCGCCCGGAAAGCACACCGAACAAAAGAGAGAATATGGACATAACGACCATAAGCCCTCCTGTCTTCAGGATATAAGGGATTCCGCCTCCTCCATTTATTCCGATATCAATAATCTTTGACATCAGGAGCGGGATGAAGATTTCTATAACCACCTCACAGGTTATAAATAACGGCGAAAGAATTGCCGGTTTTTTATACTTTCCGACACAAGATAAAAGTTTTTTGAGCATATCTTCCTCCTGAGATGATTTTTACACATTTAATATTTTATGCTCTTGTCACTTCAAAGTCAAACATATCATAAAAATTTAACAATTCTTATTATAAAAACTAAAAAGAGCCGATGTCTAAACATCAGCCCTTTTCACTTCTAATTATTCGGCATCCTCGGGAGTAATATCGTTTTCCTCGCCTGATGTTGCAACAACCTCGTCGGCTGTGGCAGCTTCTTCTGCGTTTTCTTCAGCAGCTGTTGCTTTCTCTTCACCCGGGATGAGAGCACGCATAGAAAGAGAAACCTTTTTGTTTTCCTCGTCAATGCTTATAATCTTTGCCTCAACCTCATCGCCTTCTTTGAGAACGTCGCCCGGACGCGCGATGTGGGTGTTTGTAATCTGAGAAATATGGATAAGGCCGTCAACCCCCGGAAGAATCTGTGCAAATGCACCAAACGGCATAAGCTTAACAATCTTTACCTTTGCAACATCATCAACCTTGTATGCTGATGTAAACTTTGTCCACGGGTTGTCCTCTGCTTTGCGATAGCCGAGGGAAATCTTCTTCTTTTCAGGATCGAGCGCGATTACGAAAACGTCAACAATATCGCCCTCTTTGAAAATTTCAGACGGATGGTTGATGCGAGTCCATGACATTTCAGAAATATGAACCATTCCGTCAACTCCGCCAATGTCAACAAATGCACCGTATGACATAAGCGAGCGGACAACGCCCTTATATTCCTTACCGACTTCGATTTCGCTCCAAATGCGTTCTGTGGCCTCACGGCGAGCTTCAAAAACAACCTCTCGGATTGAACCAACTATGCGACGGCGCGGACGGTTAACTTCTTTGATCCTGAGCTGGACCTTCTTTTTGAGCGCATCTGTCATTTCAGCTCCCCTGGGAAGGCCGGTTTGCGACGCTGGAACGAATACTCGCAATCCGCTAACAGAAACTATGATTCCGCCGGAGTTCGTGTCAACAACAGTACCCTCGACTATTGTCTTTTCCTGACGGGCTGCCTCGACATCATCCCAACCCTTGATTGCGTCAAGGCGACGCTTTGAGAGAGTGATTATACCCTCAATGTCATTTACTCTTACTACACATGCTTCAATCTCATCACCGACTTTAAACTCGGAGACATCTGAAGTGTTGTCGCCGATTTCCGAAGCCGGAATATACCCTGCGTATTTAGCGCCAAGGTCAACCTGAATGTCGGACGGAGTAACCGCAGTTATAACGCCGACAACCTTATCTCCATTATTAAAAGTTTTGAGTGAACTGAGAAGCATCTCCTCAAAGGATTCTCCTTCAATGTTCTTCATTTCTTCGCTCATCTTGCCTTTTACCTCCTTAATTATCCAATCGGGTGTAGATGCGCCCGCTGTTACCCCAATTAAGTCTGCACCGGAAATGCTTTCACGAGAAATCTCGGAAGCACTTTCGACTCGCAACACTCTCCGGCAATGCTCTCGGCATATCTCTACGAGCTCATTTGTATTCGAGCTTGTCTTATCCCCGATAACCACCATAACATCAGCCTCCGCAGCGAGCGAAGCGGCTTCAGCCTGACGTTTACTGGTCGCGAGACATATTGTATCAAATATTTCGCAATTTGTACACACTTTTTTTATCATTTTAACAGAAAATTTCCAAAATTTTTTTCCGACAGTTGTCTGTGCAACAACGCAAATCGGCTTGATTTCAAGGTCTTTGCGTCTTTTAAGCAATGAAATAATTTCTTCTTCACTTCCGACAATTTCTGCATTTTTACACTGCCCGGCAATCCCCAAAACCTCAGGATGCTCACGTTTTCCAACTATAATAACCTCGCTGCCCTGCTCTGATTTTTCTTTCACTATGTTATGAATTCTCATAACATACGGGCATGTAGCATCAACAAATTCCGTTCCGTTTCTTTCAAGCTCTTCATAAATTTCCGCTGAGACTCCGTGTGAACGAATAATAGCAAGAGCGCCCTCCGGAATCTCCGAGACATAATCAACGCTCGGAACTCCAAGCTCTTCAAGATACCTGACAACGTGCGCATTGTGTATTATAGAGCCGAGGGTACAAGCCTTTTTACCGTCACGCCCCAGCTTCTCCGCAATGTCTACCGCACGACGAACGCCAAAACA
This sequence comes from Eubacteriales bacterium, assembly GCA_045649265.1. GTDB lineage: Bacteria > Bacillota > Clostridia > Oscillospirales > JAAYXM01 > SIG480. Next base: position 32,688 of record JAZRPO010000050.1, on the reverse strand, counting down.
AAAGCCGGCTGTTTCTGCAATTTTAATTTTCGGCATTTATCTCACCTTTACTTCCCATGCTCATAATTTCACAGAAAACACGGTCCGAAAGAGCTCTGTACTTTGCCTGACCCTTTTCTTCAATGTCGGTTGAAACAGGCTTTCCGAAGATTATATCCACTCTCCCGAAAAGATGCTTTTTCGCGCTTATAAAAACCGGAACCATCTCTGCATTTGCCCGCGATGCAATCATGGCCGCTCCGGTTTTCGCGCCTGAGGATACTTTACCGCCGCGGATGCGCGTTCCCTCCGGAAAAATCATAATCTTTTTTCCATCTGCGAGTGCCGTAATGGCAGTTCTGAGAGTTGATATATCTGTTGCACCTCGGTTTACCGAAATTGCGCCGACAGCTTTAATGATTCCCGAAAGAATAGGTATCTTGAAAAGCTCAGCTTTTGCCATAAACACCCATCGCTCATTAATTCCGCAGGCTATGCATAGAAAAATGGGGTCGAGATTTGATGTATGATTTGCGCACATTACAGCCGCGCCGCTCGGAATATTTTCCTTGCCGGTTATGCGAATTTTGTAAAACAATCTGAATACCGGCGCAACTAACAAATAAAGGATTTTATAAACTCGCATCAGATACTTAACCTTTCAACAATTATGCTTTTGATTTGAGCCACGCTCTCTTTTAGGGTATTTCCCGTTGTATCAACCAGAATTGCATCTGCAGCAACAGCCAGGGGGGCTGTATCTCTTCCTGAATCCTGCTTATCACGTTCTCTTATATCATAAAGAACTTTTTCGTAAGTAACATCCTGACCTTTGAGAACAAGCTCTTCGTGGCGGCGTTTTGCACGGTCAGTGTCCTCGGCCGTAAGGAAAATCTTTATATCCGCATCAGGAAGAACCACCGTTCCTATATCGCGGCCGTCCATAATAACGCTATGTTTTTTTGCAAATGCCCTTTGCATTTCAAGAAGAAATCTGCGAACCGCAGGAATTGCGGAAACGTCAGATGCGTATTTGGAAATTATGTGCTCCCGAATTTTCTCGGATACATCCTCGCCGTTGAGAAAAATTCGCTGAACTCCGTTAATGTGCTTTATAACAATTTCAAGCTCCGGCAAAAGAGCCTCTACCGCCTCAGCATTTTTAGGGTCAACCCCTTTGCGATATGTATATATGCCGACTGTGCGGTATATGGCGCCCGTATCTACATATATAAATCCCAGCTCCTTTGCAAGAATTTTTGATATTGTGCTTTTTCCTGCTCCGCTCGGTCCGTCAATTGCAACCGCTGTATTCTTCATTTCCACTACTCCTCACTTCCGGCGGCATATCGCCCTGCTGCAAACGCGCTTGACCATGCTATCTGGAGATTAAAGCCTCCTGTATAGGCATCAACATCAAGCACCTCGCCTGCAAAGAATAGACCGCTCACTTTTTTTGATTCCATTGTTTTGGGATTTATCTCACGTATATTTACTCCGCCCGAAGTTATTATTGCCTCATCAATCGGGCGTTTGCCATCAACCTCTATCCGCAAGGATTTGAGTGTATCGCGCAGTTTTTTTCTTGTTTCTCGTGTAACGGCATTCCCCTTTACAGCTCCGTCAATCCCTGATTTTTCAAGAAAAATCGGAATCATTCGTGCAGGCAAAAGCCCTCTCATGATATTGTTCAAATCCTTGTTCCTTTTTTCTTCTATATCACGAAGCAATCTGTCCTCAAGCTTTTCAGGAGAAAGCCCCGGCTTCAAATCTATGCAAATGTGGTATTTTTCCTTCTCAAAATTTCGCATATGTGCGCTTGCTGACAAAACAAGCGGCCCGCTTAAACCGAAATGAGTAAAAAGCATTTCTCCCTGCTCCGAAAATAGCTTTTTGCCCTTGCTGTCAAAAGCTGTGAGAACAACATTTTTCAACGTAAGCCCCTGTGCGCTCTTGCAAAGCGCGCTCTCTGCACAAATCGGAACAAGCGATGCTTTCGGCTCAGAGATGGTATGCCCTGCCGAAAGTGCAAAGCGGAGGCCGTCTCCCGTTGAGCCTGTAAGCGGATATGACACGCCCCCGGTCGCAATGATTACAGCATCGCAAAAAATGCTTTCTTCTGCTGTTTTGACACCGCAAACGGAAGAATCGTCAAAAATTAGCTCTGTGGCCTTGGCATTTTTGATGTTCACACCGTTTCTTTTTGCAAAACGCCAAAGTGCATCCGTTACATCTCTTGCTCGGTCAGAAACAGGGAACACTCTGCCACCGCGTTCTGTTTTAAGCTTAACCCCCTCCGACTCCAAAAACACCATCATATCCTGAGGAGAAAACACAGAAAAGGCGCTGTACATAAATCTCGGATTTTGAGGAACGTTTGCAATAAGTTCATCAAAAGTGCAGTTGTTCGTAACATTGCATCGACCTTTTCCGGTTATATTAAGTTTTTTACCCGGGAAAGAGTTTTTTTCAATCAGAATAACCTCTGCCCCAGCCTTTGCAGCTTGCCCTGCGGCAAAAAGCCCTGCCGCTCCGGCACCTATAACGACTACCTTCTTCATAAGCAAATCTCACATTTCGCTCAAAATGTTACTTCAAAATCTTGGCTTCGCCCCTATTTTTTGTAAGCTTCAACTCTGTAAATATTCATTCCCTGCTCCATAAAACGAGCTTCGTATTCGGTAACGACATTGTCAAGCCCGCTGTTTGCAAGGTCAAAGGTAATGTTTGAAAGCCTGAGACCGTAGTCCGCCATTGAGTTTAAGGAAAACTCAAAGAGTTTTGAGTTGTCAGTCTTAAAGAACACGAAGCCATCCTCGGTGAGAATTCTGTCATAACGAGATAAAAAGCCAGCGTGCGTAAGCCTGCGTTTCGCCTGCTTCTTCTTCGGCCACGGGTCACTGAAATTGAGATATATGCCGTCAATCTCGCCATCTGAAAAGATATCACAGATGTCTGCCGCATCTATATCCATAAAAATAACATTTTTTATACCATCACGGATTGCCTTTTCTGCGGCCATGACAAAAACATTCTGCTCTCGTTCAATCCCTATAAAAAGCGTTCCCTGCTCTTTCTTTGCGCTTTCTGTTATAAATCTGCCTTTTCCGCAACCTATCTCAACACATATCCTGTTAAACCCGAACTTTTCCTTCCATAAACCGCGAAGTGCCTGAGGATTTTCGGGTATAATATCACAACATTTTTGCCGACGTTTATCAAGGTTCGGTTTTTTTCTCATTCGCAAAACTGCACACGCTCCCATTTACTCATATGTAACTAATTTATTATATCATATCCCTGCCTTTTTTCAAGACAGAACTTTTTACTTGACGATTATAAATTGCAAATATTTGTTAAAATATACTTATGCTCTTTTGGCGAGGTGATATTGTGAAAAGAATCAAAGAAAACGAAAGTATTTGCGGAATGTGTTGTACTGAAATCAGCAATCTTTCCGTTTCTTTCGGGAAAACCGTCGTACTTAAGGACGTAAATCTGCACATTCACTGCGGTGAGCTAACTACACTAATCGGCCCGAACGGAGCTGGAAAAACGACACTTTTTAAGGCCATCATCGGCGAAGTTCCGCACTCGGGAAAAATTGTCTTTACTGACCTTGAAACAAGAAAGACAATACGTCCGAAAATCGGTTATGTCCCGCAAATGCTTGAAACTGATAAGAACGCTCCTATAAGCGTTCTTGACCTTTTTACCGTTTCTTCATCTTCCTTTCCTGCATGGCTCGGGACAAAAAAGTCACTTGCCAAAAAAGCCTTGTCGCTTCTTGCAGAAGTTGACGGAGAAGCTTTTATCAACCGCCGCATCGGCGCTCTGTCGGGTGGCGAGCTGCAAAGAGTTCTTCTCGCCCTTGCGCTCATGCATGACCCCGAAATTTTGCTTCTTGATGAGCCGGTCTCCGGAGTTGACAGCAAGGGGCTTGGAATTTTTTACAATCTCCTCGACAATATCCGAACTCGCTTTGATTTGTCGGTAATTGTCATCTCGCATGACCACAAACGAATCGCCGCTCATTCGGACAGATTCATTCTTCTTGACCGGGAAATTCTTGTGGAAGGAAGCCCTAAAGACGTTCTCACCTCTGCTGTTTATAAAAGTATTTTCAGCAACGGAGGTGAGCAAAAGTGAGTTTGTTTTACCAAATTCCTAACTCTCTGCTTCCGTTTTCGTGGATGAACTATAGCTTTATGAAGAATGCACTTTTTGCAATTCTGCTCATTACACCGGTCCTCGGTCTTCTGAGCACTCTTGTAGTCAGTAACCGCATGTCTTTTTTTGCTGATACTCTGGGGCATTCATCACTTACCGGAATCGCACTCGGTACAATCTTTGGTTTCTCCGACGCGAGATGGTCCATGATCATTCTCGGTGTCGTATTTGCGTTCCTTCTTGTTTTTGCAAAGGGGCGTAATCGTGCATCAACCGACACTACAATCAGCGTTTTCTCATCAACCGCATCAGCTCTCGGCATTGTTCTGCTCGCTTCGGGTGGAAATTTTTCAAGCTATTCCAGCTATATTATAGGAGATTTTTTAAGCATCTCTCCATCAGATTTATTCTTTGCTCTCATTCTTTTCATTATCGTTATCGTTATATGGGTCGTTTTCTTTAACAAGATATGCGTTCTGAGCATAAACCCAACTCTTGCAAAAAGTATTGGAATCAACACAAAGCTCGTTGACATTCTTTTTTCTGCGTTGATTGCCATTGTTGTTGCAATTTCAGTTTCCTGGGTAGGGCTTTTGATTATAACCTCGCTTTTGACACTTCCAGCCGCAACTGCACGAAACTTTTCAGCAAGCCTGCGCTCTTACACCGCTTTTTCGGTTTTGCTTTCGCTGCTGTGCGGAATATCGGGGCTTATAATCTCGTTCTATATAGACTCTGCAACAGGCGCAACAATAGTTCTTCTGCTTTCTGCTTGCTACTTCCTGTCATTGGTATTTACGAAAAAGAAATAAAGTCACAAGAAAAAGTGAAGCCTTAAGGCTTCACTTTTTCTTTATTGTCGTGATAATTTTTCTATTGCTGCGTCTATTCGTTTTAATGTCTCCTCTTTTCCGAGGATATGGCAGAACTCAACACCACCGCCGGGCGTGACCTGCTTTCCGGAGAGAGCAGTGCGGAGCGGCCAGAGAACGTATCCGTTCTTGAGCTCATGCTCTGCAATGTAGGCAAAGAGTGTATCGTGGATGCTGTCAAACGTCCAGTCAGCTATGCCTTCAAGAACAGGACGGAGCTCCTTCAAAGTGACAAGAGCAGTTTCTGCACTTGTTTTCATCTTCTTATGGAAATACATCTCACAGTCGTATTCAGCAACTGCATCGAAGAAATCAACCTGCTCGGGGATATCGGCAAGACGCTCACAACGCTGATGAAGGAGCGGTGCGATAAGATCCGGGTCAATATCCGGATTTTTTACTGCCTGCCTTATATACGGGCGAGCAACATCTGCAAATTCTTCGGGCGACATTGCGCGGATATACTCGGCGTTTATATACTTGAGCTTTGCTGTATCAAAGATTGCCGGGGATTTTGAAATTCCCTTTAATTCAAATATGTCGACAAGCTCATCAAGCGAGAAAATCTCCCGCTCTCCCCCGGGGCTCCACCCGAGAAGTGTAACGTAGTTGACAACCGCATCTTTTAAATATCCTTCGTTTATGAGGTCTTCATACGACGGGTCACCGTTTCTTTTTGAAAGCTTATGCTGTGCATCCTTCATAACGGGAGAACAGTGGACATATGTCGGAATTTCCCAACCGAAAGCCTCATAAAGCAGGTTATATTTCGGTGCGGAGGAAAGATACTCTGAGCCACGGACAACATGGGTTATTCCCATGAGGTGGTCATCTACAACGTTTGCGAAGTTATATGTAGGAAAGCCGTCGGACTTGATCAGAACCTGATCATCGAGATCCTCGTTGGGAACCGTAATTTCACCATAAACAACATCAGAGAATGTCGTCTCACCGTCTCTCGGCATCTTCTGACGGATGACATAGCTCTCGCCCGCTGCAAGCTTCTTTGCGATTTCCTCCTCGGAAAGTCGCGAGCAACGGCCGTCATATTTCTGCGGAAGAGCACCTTCCTTTTCCTCGTGGTCGTTCTTTGCACAGAAACAACGGTATGCAGCGCCACGCTCGATAAGAAGCTCGGCATACTGCTTATACATACCCATTCTCTCGCTCTGGATGTACGGACCGACAGGACCTCCGATATCCGGACCCTCATCGTAAATAAGACCTGTTTCGTGGAGTGTACGGTAGATAAGGTCTGTCGCGCCCTCGACAAGACGCTCGCGGTCGGTATCCTCTATTCGGAGGATAAAGTCACCGCTGTTGTGCTTTGCTATCATATAGGTGTAAAGCGCTGTGCGGAGATTTCCTATGTGCATATAGCCTGTGGGGCTTGGTGCGAATCGGGTTCTCACGCGACCTTTCGGAATGCGCGCCTCAGCTTCTTCAAAAAACTTCATATCCATCATACTTACCTCTGTTTTACTTTTTCTTTGCCCATGAATCTTTAAGCGAAACAGTTCTGTTGAACACAAGGTGTTCACCGTTCGAGAGCTTGCTGTCACGGCAGAAATATCCATTTCTGAGGAACTGATATCTTGTATCGGGCGCAGACTCTGCTATTGCTGCTTCACATTTGCAGTTTTCAAGAATTTCAAGAGAGTCGGGGTTTATGTTGTCTGTAAACGAGCCGCCTTCAGGATAGTCGCCCGGGTTTTCTGCGCTGAACAGATTATTGTAGATGCGGACCTCTGCATCAACTGCATCATGAGCCGAAACCCAGTGGATAGTGCCCTTGACTTTTCTTCCGTCAGGCGTGCCGCCACCATACGACTCGGGGTCATACTCCGCATGAACTACGGTTACATTGCCCTCGGCATCTGTTTCAAAGCTTTTGCAGGTTACGTAGTATGCGTATTTAAGCCTTACTTCGTTTCCGGGGAACATTCTGAAATATCCCTTAACCGGCTCCTCCATAAAGTCCTCTCGCTCAATATAAAGCTCGCGAGAAAATGTAACCTTATGCGTACCTGCATTTTCATCTGCCGGGTTGTTCTGCGCATCAAAGGCTTCCACCTTGTCCTCGGGATAGTTATCAATAACGAGCTTTATCGGTCGGAGAACGACCATCATTCTCATTGCAGATTCGTTCAAATCCTCACGAATACAGTGCTCAAGGAATGAATAATCAACGGTGCTGAGCGTTTTTGAAATTCCTATCTTCTCGCAGAAGGTGCGGATAGCGGCAGGCGTATAGCCGCGGCGGCGAAGGCCTGAAAGTGTCGGCATGCGGGGGTCATCCCAGCCATCGACAAACTTTTCTTCTACAAGCTGGCGAAGATAGCGTTTTGACATAACCGTGTTTGTGATATTAAGACGGGAAAACTCTATCTGACGTGGAGGGTTTTCAAATCCGATTTCGCGGACAACCCAGTCATAAAGGGGTCTGTGGTCCTCAAATTCAATAGAGCAGAGAGAGTGAGTTATGCCTTCAAGCGCATCCTGAATCGGATGAGCATAGTCATAAAGCGGATATATGCACCACTTCTCTCCCTGACGGTGATGCGGAGTATGCAGGATGCGGTAAATCGCGGGGTCACGCATATTCATATTCGGAGATGCCATATCTATCTTTGCCCTGAGAGTATGGCTACCGTCGGGAAACTCGCCGTTTTTCATTCTCGCGAACAAGTCAAGATTTTCTTCAACTGACCTGTCACGGTATGGGCTGTTTTTGCCGGGCTCGGTAAGCGTGCCTCGGTATTCGCGCATTTCCTCTGCCGACAAATCACAGACATATGCTTTGCCGCGCTTTATGAGGTCTATTGCATATTCATAGCACTTGTCGAAGTAATCGGAGCCGTAAAAAATACCGCCGTTTGGCTCTGCACCGAGCCAACGCAAATCCTCTTCGATTGAACGTACAAACTCATCATCCTCCCGGACAGGGTTTGTGTCGTCATAGCGGAGATTGAAAAGCCCGTTATATTTCTGCGCAACTCCTGCGGATATCCATATAGCCTTTGCGCTGCCTATGTGAAGATATCCGTTTGGCTCGGGCGGAAAGCGTGTGTGTATTTTCTTAATACCCTTTTCGGCAATATCAGCGTTTATCGCCTCATGAATAAAATTAGTGGGGTTTGTATTAACGTCCATTTTGTCAAACTACCTCCGTTTGGCTTTTTAAGCATTCATAATTTTCTATCCTATATTTTACCACATCTTCGACACAATACTCAATAGTAATTCTCAAAATATCTTGCTTTTTTCTGCAAAATTGTCTCTACTTTTATGTCCGGACATTTGGAATCTTTCATTCCTTTGTTCTATGTCATTCTTTCGTGCATATATTTTCTTCGTAAAGGAGCGATGCGTATGCCGTTTTCTGACAGAGAGCTCCTCGCCCGGCTTATTCAATGCGAGGCCGGAGGTGAGGGAGATACCGGAATGCAGGCGGTTGCAAGCGTTATCATGAACCGGGTATATGCACCTGACGGCGAATACGCCCGCGTAGGACAGCAAAACATACGCAACATTATTTTTCAGCCCGGTCAATTTGAATGTGCAACGGATTATTATAACAACCGCTATAATCCTCAGAATATATACAATATGAATCCGGAGCAAATACATTATGACATTGCCGACTGGGCAATTGCAGGAAACAGACTATCCCCACTCGGAGAGGCTTTATGGTTTTTTAACCCCTTTTCACCTGATTGCCGTGAGTTTTTCCCAAGCACGGTCGGCATCTTTGCAGTACGCATAGGAAAACATTGTTTTTACAACCCCACCGAAGAATATTCCGAGACTTAATTTTTGTAAAGGAGATTTTTTTATGGACTCTATCAACGGCAGGCTCGATTTTTCTCAAACCCCTCCTCGCAGAAGCTTTTTTGAAAATGGCTCAAACGATGACCAGGTACAGATGCTTGCAGAGCAGTTACAGACATCAATCGGCTACTATGTTTCCTGCGATTTTTTAATCGGCACGCAGCTCATTGAAACCAGAAACGGAATCCTTGCAAAGGTTGGAACAAATTTTCTTACACTTTATCAGCCCGAACTTGAACGCTATATTGTCTGTGACTTATATGCACTGAAATTTATAACAATCTATAACTCCACAAGTGTTCCAATGCCTTAAAGAACTTTACACTTCTCCGGATGCAGCAAAATGTAGTTTGCTGCATCCGTTTTCTTGTTTATAAGATGGATTTTAAGGAAATAATTAAAACAAAAGATAGGAGGTCATTATATGCGAAATGATATTTTCCATATATCAGCACAAAACTTTCCGCAGACTTTTCCACCAAAAATATCATTTGACGAATCAGGCGAAATTTGCGGAGGCGCCCACGAAATAACGCCGGAGCTTGCAATGAAGCTTGGCAGAGCTTGTGCAGAGCTTGATGCGCGCATTGCAGTCGGCTATTCGGACTGTACCCTTTGCAAGCTGCTTGCAAGCGGATTTATTTCAGGAGCCGCAAGCTCCGGCGCACAAATCACTGAGCTTGGACCTTCTTTTTTTGCGTCGGTCTCTTTTTTGGCAAGGGCTTACCTTTTCAATCTCATGGTGTTTTTTGAAAACGACTCTCAACACCTGTGTATCCGAATAACCGATAAATTCGGTCTTCCCATTGAAGCTTCAATGCAACGACAAATTGAAGCGGCAACGGCAAAAACAAATATTCCTTCTGCCGGAGTGTGCGACGTTATAATGCCAAAAACAATCAGCGACTCTGCATCTGCATTCATTTCTGCGCTCAAAAAAAGAGGGGCGCTGTCAGGATTTTCAGTGTCGGTTTCCGGAAACTCAATGGCTTCAGACGCGCTGCGTAAAGTACTTGTTGCCTCAGGTTGTGAAATTTTGGAACCACAGCCCGGGATATGCGAGCTTTCAGTTTCGGATGATGGGATGAAGCTTTTTATAAGGGATGAAGAAGAGCATTGGCACGACGAGGGGCATACAAGCGCACTCTGCGTTCTCATTCACTTTCGCTCAGGAAAGAGGGAGCTTGCTGTTGCGCCGGATTCACCGAGCGTTTTTGAGGCTATCGCTGAAAAATATAATGGTAAAATCCTTAGAATCGGCAGGGATAACGGTGCAAAGGAAATCTACTTTACACAAAATCTTTTCAGCAACGCAATAGCTTCTGCGCTTGCAATTCTTATATATCTTAACAGTGAGGAAAAAAGCCTTTTTGACCTTGCTTCTGAGCTTCCCGAATTTACTCTTGTTTCCAGAGAAGTAAGCTTGAAAACTGACAGAAAAAAGCTCCTTAAATCACTTGAAGAGTCCTGTTCTGACATGTACAGCGAACACATAGGTGCACTGCGGGTTTGCGCAGACGGCGGTTGGATCAATATCCACCCTTCCCGTTCCTCTGCACGCCTCCAGATTACAGGAGAAGGATTTAACGAGGAGATAGCTTCAGAGCTTTGCAGCCTTTTTGTCGAAAGAGCTGAAAGCTTTGATTCGTCAGAGAGCAAATTATAACTGGACAATTTTTCCAATTTATGTTATAATAAATCAGAATTTAAATTTGTCTTTATTCTTCGGAATTACTATATATTTCAAATAAGCGTATACGCACCTTCTTCGGAATGGCCCCTTCTCATCAGCATAGCGGGGTATGCTGATTTGTGATTGTTGCCGTTGTCCGACTTTGCGCCCCACTTTTTGCAGGCGCTTCTTTTGTTGTGCTTTTATACGCTTTATATACATAGCAGTTTCGTTTTATATTGAAAATCAGACAAAAAGATAGGAGTTAATAATAAAAATGGCACAAAAATTAAAAGTTTTTTCGTTGGGAGGGCTCAACGAAATAGGCAAAAACATGTATGTTTATGAATACGCGGGTGAAATTATCGTTGTTGACTGTGGGCTTGCTTTCCCTGATGATGATATGCTCGGGATTGACCTTGTAATACCTGATATTTCATATCTTAAAAAGCACAAAAATCAAATCCGCGCATTTATAATCACCCACGGTCATGAGGACCACATTGGCGCACTTCCCTACATTCTTCGCGAGGTTAATGCACCTATATATGCCACAAAGCTCACTGCCGGGGTTATTAATAAGAAACTTGAAGAACACAATCTTCTTTCAAAAACAAAAATGAAGATTGCCTGCCCCGGTGACAGAATCAAAATCGGCAGCTTTGAGGTTGAAATGATTCACGTAAATCATTCCATTGCAGATGCCGTTGCACTTGCCATAAAAACCCCGCTCGGAACAATCGTCCACACAGGCGACTATAAGCTTGACATTACTCCCATTCAGGGCGAAATGATGGATCTTTCAAGGTTTGGTCAGCTTGGAAAAAGGGGAGTTCTCGCGCTTTTAGGCGAATCCACAAACATCGAGCATCCGGGATATACCCTCTCGGAATCCACGGTGGGAAGCACTTTCGAAGCACTTTTTAAGGACTGTAAGCAGAGAATCATCGTTACCACCTTTGCCTCAAATGTTCACCGGGTACAGCAGATTATTTCTGCTGCGGTGAAATACGGCAGAAAAGTCGCAATAAGCGGCAGAAGCATGGAAAACATTATGGATGTCGCTCAGAATCTCGGGTATCTTGATATTCCTAAGGATGTTCTCGTTGATTTAAACACAATTACAAAGCATCCGAAAAACAAAATCTGTATTATAACCACCGGTTCTCAGGGAGAGGCAATGTCCGGACTTTACCGAATCGCCTTTTCCGCCCATAAGAAAATCGAGATTATGCCGAATGACCGCGTCATTATTTCGGCAAGCCCCATCCCAGGCAACGAAAAGGCTATCAGCAATGTTATAAACGAGCTTTATCGAAAAGGTGCTGAAGTTATCTACGAAAAGCTCGCTGATGTCCATGTCTCCGGGCACGCATGCCAAGAAGAGCTCAAACTCATGCTTGCACTGACAAAGCCACAATATTTTATTCCCATTCACGGTGAGCACCGCCATCTGAAGGCTCACGCAGCTCTTGCCGTTAAAATGGGAATCAAGCCTAAAAACATCTTTGTTTGCGATATTGGCCGGGTTGTAGAATTTACCGAAAAGGCAGCAAAGCTCGGAGCAACTGTTCCCTCAGGAAAAGTTCTTATAGACGGCTCAGGAATCGGAGATGTCGGCTCTGTTGTCCTTCGAGACCGCAAGCAGCTCGGGCAGGACGGAATTATTACCGTTGTAATTTCGTTGGATTCTGAGAGCGGAAGAGTTGTTACAGGACCTGATATCGTATCCCGCGGATTTATCTATGTTAAGGAAGCAGAGGACATTATGGAGGAGCTTCGAGCTGTTGCAAGCGAAGTTATCACAACGTATGCAAACGGAAAGCGTACAGATTGGGCAACGCTTAAAAATATGCTTAAAAGCCGGATGTCAGACTTTTTGTATCAGAAAATAAAAAGAACCCCGATGATTCTCCCGATTATCATTGAAATCTAATAAAAACGAGGTGCATCAGCACCTCGTTTTCTTATTAAAACAATGATATCTGCTCGTCAAGACGCTCGTCATCCGTCAGGCGCGCTCCAGCACCGGGAATCGTTCGGACCTTGTAGCGCGAAGCATCCTTAATACTTGAAGCCGAGCAGCGGCAAGCATATTTGACGACGTACTTTGGTTTGAGCTTCATAACCGCAACGCCCTGTGAGCTCCTCGATGTCTTGGGGGCGAGAAGCGCTGTGTGGAATATGAGAGCTCGGTTTTCGGTGGAATAGAGAACAAACTCCTCATCCTCAGCGATAACAAAAATGTCAACAAGCGGGCTCTTATCCGAATATGCACCCGTAAGACGTTTTCTGTTTGTCTTGGTTTCAAATGACGACAATTCGACACGTGCAACCTTTCCGTTTTCAAACACGAAAATCAGATGTGATTTATAATCACCCGGATTGCACATAAAGATAACCTGTTCTCCGTCATCCATGCCGAGCTTTGAGGGAAGATAATCGCCGAGCACGCTTGCCTTTGTATCAGCAAACTCAGAAATCTTCGCCTTATAAACCTGACATTTATTTGTAAAGAACATAAGCTCGCCACGGTTTGTCATCTCAAAGGTTTCACGGAGAGAATCGTTTTCCTTGTACTTCTGCTCTCCTCCCATTCTGAGCGAAAGCGGAGTTATTTTTTTGAAATAACCGTCTTTTGATAGGAATACGTGAACGGGATAGTCCTCAACAGTTTCCTCCTCGTTATATTCCCCAATCTCATTGTTATAGACTATCTGAGTCTTTCGCGGAGTGTCATATTTCCTGATGATTTCTTCAAGCCCCTTGATAATGAGGTTGCGGATACGGGTTTTGCTTGCAAGGATATCTTCCAAGTCTTCTATCTCCCGGGATAGCTCTTCTGTCTCTGAAACCCGCTTTATGATATATTCTTTATTTATGTTGCGAAGCTTTATTTCGGCCACGTATTCCGCCTGAATTTCGTCAATACCAAAGCCTATCATGAGGTTTGGAACAACTTCGCTTTCTTCTTCCGTTTCTCGGATTATCTTAATTGCACGGTCAATGTCGAGAAGGATTTTCTTAAGCCCCTTGAGTTTGTGGAGCTTGTCCTTTTTTCTCTTAAGCTCTGCAAATACGCGGCGCTTTACGCACTCACCTCTCCATGCCGTCCACTCATTTAAAAGTTCACGCACACCGAGAACCATAGGGTTTCCGCCGATAAGAACATTGAAGTTGCAGGAGTATGAATCCATAAGGGGTGTGAGCTTAAAAAGCTTCTGCATAAGCTTTTCAGGTTCAGTTCCGCGTTTTAGCTCTATAGCAAGGCGGAGGCCTTCCTTATCGGATTCGTCTCGCATATCAGAAATTTCACGAAGCTTTCCGCTCTTTACAAGCTCGCTGACCTTATCAATTATTGCTTCAATCGTGGTAGTATAGGGAATTTCAAAAACCTCTATAAGGTTATTTGACTTGTCATAGCTCCAACGCGCGCGCAGCTTGAATGAACCTCGCCCTGTCCGATAAATTGCATCTATGGCATCTTTATCATACACAAGCTCGCCGCCTGTCGGAAAATCAGGCGCAAGAAGCGTTGAAGATATATCATGCTCAGGGTTTCTTATAAGCTCAATCGTAGTGCGGCAAACCTCGGTGAGATTAAAACCGCAGATGTTTGATGCCATGCCGACTGCAATACCTGTATTTGCAGAAACAAGGATATTGGGAAACTCCGTCGGCAGGAGAGTGGGTTCTTCAAGTGTATTGTCGTAGTTCGGGATAAAATCCACCGTATCGCGGATATCCCGGAAGAGCTCCGCACATATCGGCGCAAGCTTAACCTCAGTATAACGCGATGCGGCATACGCCATATCTCTGGAATATACTTTTCCAAAGTTTCCCTTTGAATCTACAAATGGAAAGTTAAGCGCCTCATATCCCCTTGCAAGACGGACCATGGTTTCATAAATCGCGGCGTCACCGTGGGGATTAAGCTTCATCGTCTGCCCTACTACATTTGCAGACTTTGTCCTGGCGCCTGTGAGAAGGCCCATCGTATACATCGTGTACAGAAGCTTTCTGTGAGACGGCTTGAAACCGTCAATCTCCGGAATCGCACGGGAGATTATGACCGACATTGCATAGGGCATATAGTTTTTCTCAAGCGTTTCGGTAATCTGCTGTTCAAGAACTTCAGCACTAAGCCCGAAAACCTTGCGTTCTTCCGTTTTTTTCTTCTTTGCCATTCATTCTCCCCCCTCTTTACGACACATCAGCATCATCGAGATATTTCCAACCGTTTTCGGCAATATACTGTTTTCTGTCTGCAAGATTATCACCGAGAAGAAGGTCAAACATCTCGTTTATTGCGGATTTTGCCATATCGGGAACAACCTTTATGAGACGTCGGGTTTCAGGGTTCATAGTCGTCTGCCACATCATATCAGGCTCGTTTTCACCAAGACCCTTGCTTCGCTGTATTGTATATTTTGTTCCCTCAAGCTTTGCTGTGATATCCGCTTTTTCAGCATCTGAATAAGCAAAGTAGGTATCGTTGCCGCAGTTTATTTCGTAAAGCGGAGATTCTGCAATATAGACATATCCGGCATCAATAAGCGTCGGCATAAGACGATAAATCATCGTGAGAATGAGCGTACGAATTTGGAATCCGTCAACGTCTGCATCGGTGCATATTATTATTTTGTTCCACCGCAAACCTGCAAGGTCAAATGATGCGAGGTCTTTATTCTTTTTACCTGAAACCTCAACTCCGCAGCCAAGAACTTTTATGAGATCAGTTATGATATCGCTGTTGAAAATTTTTCCCAGGTCAGCTTTAAGACAGTTGAGAATTTTGCCCCGAACAGGCATAATCGCCTGAAACTCAGCACTTCTCCCCTGCTTACATGCGCCCGCCGCAGAGTCACCCTCTACAATGTAAAGCTCGCGGATTTCACGGTCTTTAGTTCTGCAATCTATAAACTTCTGTATGCGGCTTGTGATATCAAGGTTTCCCGATAACTTCTTTTTAATGTTAAGGCGCTCTTTTTCCGCACTCTCGCGGCTGCGCTTGTTTATGAGAATCTGGTCGCAAATTCTCATCGCTTCTTCGCGGTTCTCTATAAAGTATATTTCGAGCTTTGAACGAAGAAACTCGGTCATCGCTTCCTGAATAAACTTGTTTGTTACAGCCTTTTTCGTCTGATTTTCGTACGAAGCTATTGTTGAAAAGTTGTTTGAAATAAGCAAAAGACTGTCAAGCACATCGGCAAAGCTTATCTTGCTTTCATTCTTCTGATATTTTCCGTTCTGCTTGGCAAAACTATCAATCGCATATACAAAGGCGTTCCGAACAGCCTTATCAGGAGCTCCGCCATATTCAAGCCATGATGAGTTGTGGTAGTATTCAAGCTTTGGCGCGGTGTTCGTAAAGCAGAATGCCAAAGAAAGCTTGACCTTATATTCAGGCCTGTCCTCACGGTCGCGCCCGCGCCTTTCGCATGACCAGAAGAGGGGTTTCGTCAAGGGCGGTGTCTCCCCCGACAGCTCTTCGATGTAGTCTTCGATACCGCGCTCGTATTTAAATTCCTCTGTGCGGAAGCTTCCTCCAACCTGAACACGGAATTTGAAGGTGATGCCCGCATTTACGACCGCCTGACGCTTGAGCGTATCAGCTAAAAACTCTGCCGGAATCCTGATGTCCGTAAAAACCTCAAGGTCAGGCTTCCAGCGAATACGTGATCCGGTTTTCTTCCTGTCGGTGGGCTCGGTTTTCAGCCCGCCGATATTCTCGCCTTTTTCAAAATGGAGGCTGTATTTATTGCCGTCTCTCCATACGGTAACATCCATATACTCAGAGCTGTACTGCGTTGCACATGCTCCAAGACCGTTTGTTCCAAGTGAAAACTCATAGTTTGAGTCTTCATTATTCATATATTTTCCGCCGGCGTACAGCTCGCAGAAAACAAGCTCCCAGTTATAGCGCCCCTCAGCCTGGTTATAATCAACCGGGCAGCCGCGGCCAAAATCTTCCACCTCAAGAGAATAGTCTTCATAAAGCGTGACAATAATTGTATCACCGTGGCCCTCGCGAGCCTCATCTATCGCATTTGAAACGATTTCAAATGCAGAATGCGCACAGGCATCAAGCCCGTCAGATCCGAAGATGACTGACGGTTTTTTCCTGACGCGGTCAGCACCCTTAAGGGTGGAGATGCTTTCGTTATCGTATTCCTTTTTAGTCATTTTTGCACTCAATGTAAAAACCCCCGTGGCAAAAAATAGAAACCGAAAATATAAATCATTTTACCATATCTTGTTTATATCTGTCAACTTTGCACAAGATATATATTTTTAACCTTTATTTTTTATTTATTATACAAAACGGGAGGCTTCTTATTCAGAAACCTCCCTGAATATATTATTTTTTTATTTTAGCTTTGAGAATCGGGCTTAGCGGCTTGTAAATAAAATTCGTTATCAATGACACAAAAACTATTTTAAGCGCATTAAACGGAACCACACACAAAAGCACGAGCTTTTCAACGCTGTCTATTGCAGGGTGAATTTTCGAGCCCATATCAACAAAAGCTTCCGTCGGCATCTGGAAAGCTTTTCCGTATACCGGAAGAAGGATATATGCATTCACAGCAGCGCCGAGTGCAACCATTACAACACCGCCTGCTATCATTCCGAGCAGAGCCGTTTTCTTTGTTTTCCTGCGTTTATATATCATCCCCGCCGGAACAACAAAAGAAATGCCGATAAGGAAGTTTGCAAATTCACCGACATAGGCAGTTTTTGTTCCGTTTATAAAAATGTTCAGGAGAATCTTCAAAAACTCAATCACAACCCCTGCAAACGGACCCAATGCAAACGCCCCCAGGAGAACCGGAACCTCACTGAAATCAAGCTGATAAAAACTCGGAGCAATAAACGGCAGCGGGAACTCAAATAACATGAGAATCACTGCAAGCGCCGAAAGCATAGCAACTTTTACAACCCATTCTGTCTTTTTCATTTTTATACCTCCAAAAAATTTCAAATGCCCCGACTCGCAAAAGCAAATCGGGGCAATAAAATTACACTAAAACACATTTTTGTTTTCTTCTCACATCCGGACTGTACCGTCGGCGTCGGAATCTTACCGAACTCAGCCGCAAAAAGCAGCTCGCGGGCTCATCAGAAAAATCTGTTTTACCGCCGGTGGGGAGTTTCACCCCGCCCCGAAGAAACATATTAAGTTTATCTGTACATCATTATACTATTTTTTATTTTCCAAGTCAACAAAATAATATATATTGCTATCTTTTACAATTTATTAACCATTTCATATCAATTTGGTGTATAATATAATTAATTCAAAGGAGGGATTTGTATGTCTGCCCACATCCTCATAATAGAAGATGACCCGAATATTGCGGAGCTTATCCGGCTTTATCTTGAAAAAGACAATTTTTCAGTCACAATTGCCTATGACGGGAAAACAGGCTTCGATGCATTTTCCAGCCTTAATCCCGATCTTATCTTGCTTGACATAATGCTTCCGGAAATGGACGGCTGGGAGGTTTGTCGCAAAATCAGGGAAACGGACAAAACCCCGATTATTATGCTCACGGCAAAGGATGAAACCGTTGACAAAATTACCGGGCTTGAGCTTGGTGCTGATGACTACATTTCCAAACCATTTGACATGAAAGAGGTTATTGCAAGAATCCATGCCGTTCTCCGTCGTTATAACGGCGAAGTAAGCGATGCATCTCCCAAGGATGTGAAAACCTTTCATAACCTCGTTATCAATATGTCAGCTTACGAAGTTATTATATGCGGCAAAAAGGTTGAAATGCCGCCGAAGGAGCTTGAACTCTTAAACTACCTTGCTTCTCATCCGAACAGAGTTTTTACCCGCAACCAGCTTCTTGATGACGTCTGGGGTTTTGAATACCTTGGCGATTCAAGAACTGTCGATGTCCATGTCAAGCGCTTGCGAGAGAAAATCAACGGTGCTAGCGATAAGTGGACCCTTTCCACCGTTTGGGGTGTCGGATATAAATTTGAAATTTTTTCAAACGAGTGAGGGAAGTTTTGTGAAGCTGCTTTATAAGTACTATCTTATGATTGCCCTGCCACTTGTTGCGTGTCTTTTCGTAATCGGAGTGGGGCTCTCCGTTCAGATGTACAACTACTCAATATCTGAAAAGCACGCCTACCTTGAACGTGCCGCAGAGAGAATTTCTGCGATGACTGAGGAGCTTTTCTATAATCATTCCCTTTCGCATGAGCAGATGCTGAAAAAGATACTTTCCTCAATGTCACACAATGATTCTATTCATGTCATTGTTTGCGACACAAACGGACAGATTTTTCTTACTTCGGATACTTTCGGAAGTTCTTATATGAGTGCTGCCGTTTCACCTAAAATCCTTTCAGATACGGAAAAAAATGAAAAATTCATCGAAATCGGCACTTTGAATGGGCTCTACAAGGGCCAAAACTATACTGTTGGAATTACCGCGCGGGATTCTCTTGAATCTCCCATTGCATATGTTTATGTTACGACCTCAATCGAAAGCGTAAAAACTCTTGTGACATACGTCAGAAATCTTTTTTGCTTTCTTGCACTTATCGTATTCATATTTGCGGCAATTGTTTCGTATTTTATTGTTAAGAAGATGACCAGACCCTTAAAGCAAATTTCCTCGGTTTCTGCCAGATTTGCCTTGGGAGATTTTTCGGCGCGAGTTCCGATTCAATCCTCTGACGAAATAGGCGAGATGACTCAGGCATTTAATAACATGGCAGATTCTCTTCAAAAATCCGAGGACCTCAGACGTAGCTTCATTGCAAATATATCGCACGAGCTTCGCTCACCCATGACATCTGTCACGGGCTTTGTTGACGGAATCCTCGACGGGACAATACCGGAAGAAAAGACAACGCACTATCTGCAAATTGTTTCCGATGAAGTCCACAGGCTTTCGCGGCTTGTAAGCCGCATGCTTGACATAACCGTTCTCCAAAGCCGCAACATCACTGAGCAAAGCACCACTTTTGATTTTTGCCTTCTCACAAAGCGAGTCTCTGAAAGCTTTGAGCACCGGCTTGAGGATAAGTCGATTCAGCTTGATTTGGAGTTTCCCACACACTCGGTTTCCGTTTGTGCAAACGAAGATGCGATTTATCAGGTGGTTTATAATCTTATTGACAACGCAATAAAATTTTCGAATAATTCCTCGCATATTCCCCTTAACGTAACCGAGCGCGGAGGATATGTAAAATTTTCGGTAAGAAACTATGGTACGGAAATTCCTCAAAATGAGCTTTTATACATTTTTGACCGTTTCCATAAAGCAGACCGCTCACGTTCAAAGGATAAAGAGGGTTTAGGCCTTGGGCTTTACATCGCAAAAACCATTATAAACCAGCACAAGGGAAAGATATGGGCAGAAAGCCACGATGGTTTTACCGAGTTTTCCTTTACTTTACCCACTTAAACCTGGCAGTTAATTTAATAAATTCTTTACAAAAACGCCATAGTATGTACTTTTTTATCTGTTAAACTATGTCTATAACATAAGGAGGACAAAGAAATGAATAATGATTTCTATAACGAAAATGAAAATGAGCAGATAAACTCCGAATCTGCCCCGCAGGAAACAGAAGTTCCCGAAAACAACGAGAGCGAACTTCAGGACGCATTCCGGGAAAGTGTGCAGCCTGAAACTAATTCATACGGAAGCTATCAAGACCCGGGAAGACAGGAGAATTCTTCAAGAAGCACATATAGGAACCCGATAAACACGCAGTATAAGCCCCGCAGAACTCCTACATGGGTCATTGTTCTCATCTGTGTTACAGGCGCGCTTTATTTAATAATTTCTACTACATTAATAGTAGCTTTCCTGAAGCTTTCGCCCGAATTCCCGTCTTCAATCAGAAACGAGATAGTTGAAGAAATAACGGGAGATTCTGATTCAGAAAATAAAATAGAAGAGCATCTCATTCAAAACGAGTCACCTGTATCTGAAGGCGCAAAGACAACAGATGATGCCCTTACCGTAAAACAGATTTCAAAGAAAGTCAGAGAATCCGTTGTCGGTGTTACATGTCAGAGCAGCCAGAGCTTTTCGGCTTCTTCAGTAGGCTCGGGAATTATTATGTCGTCAGACGGTTATATCATTACGAACAACCATGTTATTGAGGGAATGACTACAATAAATGTTGTTCTTGATAACGGAACGACATATCCCGCCCGACTTATCGGCTCAGACACCAGAACAGATCTCGCCGTTATAAAAGTAAATGCAACAGATCTTCCCGTCGCGGAATTTGGTGACTCTGACAAACTCGAACAGGGCGACCCTGCAATAGCAATCGGAAATCCCGCAGGGCTCCAGCTCCAAAACACTGTTACATCCGGAATTATCTCTGCAATTAACCGCGACATCGTTATTGAAGACCGCTCAATGACTCTCATTCAGACGGATGCCTCAATTAACCCCGGAAACTCCGGTGGCCCGCTCGTAAATGAATTCGGTCAGGTAATCGGCATTAATACGGTTAAGATCGGCGTTTCATACTACGAAGGCCTTGGATTTGCAATCCCGATAAATACGGCAAAGCCGATAATTGATGAGCTTATATCAAACGGCTACATCAAGGGCAGACCTTCAATCGGGATTAACGGACAGAGCATAAGCCAGCGCGATGCCGCTTTCTACGGACTTCCCGAGGGGCTTTATATTGAATATGTCCATCCTAACTCAGATGCATTTAAAAAAGGAATCCGCCGAGGTGATGTTATCACCAAAATGAACGGAACAACTCTTTCCTCTGCTGCTGAGATTAAAAAAATCCGAGATAACTTTAAAGCTGGCGATGAGGTAACCCTCACAGTATTCCGCAATGGTGAAGAAGAGGACATAAAAATAATCCTAATGGATGAAGCGACGCTTTCGTCCTATGGCGAAGCAAGCTGAACTCAATAACGAAAACGAGCTGATTGATTAAATCAGCTCGTTTTAATTTATCACAAACTCAGGAACGAAGCTCTCATCAGCCGCGCCCCCCTCCTGGATATAAGCATTCTCAATGCCGAGAGAAATTGCATACTCAACGAGGCTTTCGTAATCCTCTTCCGAAACCTTCCTATTAAGCTCCGGAACGTCAGATACCCACGGCATCGGTGTATATTGGCTCATTATGCTTATATAAATATCATCACAATAGTTTGAATAAAGATAGTCTATAACCTTTTTTGAATCCTGCAAAAGACCGGGAAGCAGCATATGTCGGACAATGACGCCCTTTGACATTATCCCGTCCTCTGAAAACGTGTTCTTGCCTACCTGCGAAAACATTTCCAAAAGAGCTTCGGAAGCGATTTCAAAGTAATTCGGTGCTCTTGAATAGCTTTTTGCGTATACATTATCGAAATACTTAAAATCCGGCATATAGATATCTATGAGCCCACGAAGCTCCCTTAGCGTGCTTACGCTCTCATATCCCCCGCAGTTATATATAACCGGAAGTGTCAAGCCGTTTTCCTTTGCAATCTGAATAGCTTTTGCTATATACTTTGAAAAATGAGTCGGTGTGACAAGGTTTATATTGTGAGCCCCCTGATTTTGCAAATCGAGAAAAATTCCGGCAAGCTCTTCAACGCTTACGTTCTTCCCAATATTTTCACTGCTGATTTTTCTGTTCTGACAAAAAACGCACCTGAGGTTACAACCTGAAAAGAACACCGCGCCCGAGCCTCTATCGCCCGAAATTGAGGGTTCCTCCCAAAAATGGAGCGCGGCACGCCCGATTCTGATTGTATGCTCCATTTTGCAGTAGCCAGAATCTCCAAGCTCTCTGTTCACTTTGCAATTACGTGGGCACATAGTACATTCTGACAATATAATCATCTCTCTTCTTTTAAGAAAAAATGCCGCACAATCAGCTTGCGGCATTTTCAATATTCTCTTTTTTCTTATTAAACAGTATAAAGAAGGCAATCGCCTGACACACCAGAGTAAATATCCATGAAATAATATATGATGCAAAAAGCCATTCAGGCGTATGAAACTGCGGAAGCTGAAAAACAGTTGTTACCCATACGATACGGATTCCGCAAATACCCAGGATCGAAATAATCATAGGCACAAAAGACGAGCCTATTCCTCGAAGCGCACCTGTCGTAACCTCCATCATTCCGCAAAGGAAGTAAGGAAGCCCTACCAATGCAAGCTTTTGCATGCCTGCTTCTATTGCCGCAGCGGAGTCGGTTATGTAAATTCCAAGAAGCTGTCTGCCGAATACAAAAACCATAATACCGAGGGCAAGACCGACAATCATAACGGAAACCAGGCACATTTTGAAAACTTCTTTTACTCGCTTCATCTTTTTTGCGCCGAAATTCTGCCCTGTAAAATTCAATGTCGTCTGATAGAACGAATTCATTACGATATAGACGAAGTTTTCGATATTACTTGCAGCAGCAGAGCCGGATACAAAAGCATCGCCAAAGGAGTTTACAGAAGCCTGAATGATAACGTTGGAGATAGAAAAAAGCGAGGCCTGAATTCCTGCCGGAATACCGATTTTGAGTATCCTGAGAAGCTGTTCTTTGTAGATACGCATTTTGCTGAAAAAAAGCCTCGTTGAATCATCTCTTCTCACCAACGCAATAACTACGAGGATTGCAGATATTGCCTGAGAAATCATAGTGGCAAGAGCCACGCCTGCTACGTTCATATGGAATACCGTGACAAACAAAACATTCAATACAACGTTTATAACACCTGCTATCACGAGGAAAATGAGCGGGCTTTTCGTGTCACCAACTGCACGAAGAATTGAAGCTGCAAAGTTATAAACCAAAGTAAAGGTAATTCCAGAAAAATATATTTTCATATACTTTGCAGAAAGCGGCAATATGTTTTCCGGAGTATTCATCAGCCTTAAAAGCGGCTCACAAAAAACGACACCGATGATGGTCAGAATCAAGCCAATAGCGGGAGCCAACACCATTGCCGTATGCACCGCTCTATGTCTGCCCTCATCATCC
The DNA here is from genome assembly GCA_045649265.1 of Eubacteriales bacterium. GTDB lineage: Bacteria > Bacillota > Clostridia > Oscillospirales > JAAYXM01 > SIG480. Next base: position 9,170 of record JAZRPO010000050.1, on the reverse strand, counting down.
TTCGCTCCTACAGACTGGGCAACAACAACACCGGTACCGACCGAGAGACCCATGAATAAGTTAACGAGAAGGTTTGTCAGTGAGCCGGTTGCACCTACTGCGCCAACCGAAAGACTGCCACAGAACCTGCCGACAACGATAAGGTCTGCCGCATTAAACAGAAGCTGCAAAATTCCTGTCAGAATAATCGGAATCGTATATGCGATCATGCTTGAAAATAAATTTCCGGTTGTAAGACTGGTATTCCTCTGCTTTAACACTAAAATTCAACTCCCGTTTTTCTGGATAATCGTTTTCCAGACATACTTATATCATAGTTTTATTTGATTTTCAATAGATTTTATTAAAATGCGCCGAAAATATTACTTCAATAGTCAATGATGGGTGACACTTGAAGTAAAACTAAAGCAAACAGTCCTTTTTGCAAAAAATTGAAACAAAAAGCTCTTGTGAAAAATATATGAATATGATAAAATGAAATTGTAAACCATTATGGATAGGGGGATATAAATATGTTGTTGATTTTCTTTATTATTGTAGCATTGATTGTTTTTCCAAACATCAAGATTGTTCCGCAGGCTCATGAGTATGTCATTGAGTTTCTCGGAAAATACAAAAGGACTTGGACCGCGGGAATCCATTTCAGAATTCCGCTTCTTGAAAGAATTGCAAAAAAGGTTACCACGAAAGAGCAGGTGCTCGATTCGCCTCCCCAACCGGTTATCACTAAAGATAATGTAACCATGCAGATTGACACTGTTATTTACTATGCTATATATGATTCGAAGCTTTATGCTTACGGTGCAGTTAACCCGATATCCGCACTTAGTAACCTTGCAGCAACAACGCTGCGAAACATAGTCGGCGAAATGGAGCTTGATGGGACGCTCACATCGCGCGATAAAATTAACGGAACAATGACAAGCATTCTTGACGAGGCAACCGATAAATGGGGAATAAAAGTTCACAGAGTTGAGCTTAAAAACATAATTCCTCCGGCAGAAATCCAGAACGCGATGGAAAAGCAGATGAAGGCAGAGCGCGACCGCCGTGAAACTATGCTTCAGGCGGAGGGCCACAAGGCAGCTGCAATAACCCGTGCAGAAGGAGATAAGCAGGCGATGGTGCTTGCGGCAGAGGGCGAAAGAGATGCAAGAATCGCTCGTGCAGAAGGTGAAGCCAAGGCAATTTTCCTTTCAAAAAAAGCAGAGGCAGATGGCCTCGCTGCGCTTAAAGCTGCGGGAGTTGACATGGCTGTGCTTGAACTTAAAAAGTATGAAGCATTAGTTGCGATGTCAGACGGCCGCGCATCAAAAATTATTATTCCAACGGATGTTGTTGATATGGCAAAAGCAAATGTAACATTTTCTGAGATAACAGGAATTGGAGAAAGTACCTCTCCTGACAACAGCGCAAAAGCTGCAAATCAAAAAAAGACAGACATTTGTTGCAAAGAATAGCCCTTGATATGAGAAATACAGAACCCGAAGCTTTTCGGGTTCTGTATTGGCATAGGAAAAACAGAGTTTGTTTTTTCGCTTTTTTATTATAAAGTGGAGTGATAGTATGGAGTTTTTAGCAATTTTGCAAGAAAGCAGAAGCCCCGCCCTCGATTTCTTTTTTTCGGCAGTCACACGGCTTGGTGAAGAAGCCCCGCTTCTTTTGATAAGCTTTTTGTTCATATGGTGCTTCAATAAAAAGCATGGCTATTATCTGTGCACACTCGGCATAACAACTCTTATTTCGAACTTCTTTTTGAAAATAGTTTTCAGAGTTCCGCGACCGTGGGTTGCCTCTCCTGAAATATCGCTTGTGGAGTCTGCAAAGGCTTCAGCCTTGGGCTACTCTTTCCCGAGTGGGCATACCCAGATTGCAACAAGCATATATGGCGGAATAGCAAGGTTTTTCAAGAAATTCTCAATCCAAATTCTCTGCGTAATTATTATTCTGCTTGTGGCGTTTTCGCGGATGTATCTCGGCGCTCATACACCGTCAGACGTTATTGCGGGAATCGCTCTGTCTGCGGCTTTGGTCTTTCTCATACATAGACTTTTCGAGAAGTCCTATGGTAGCGTGAGAAAAATGAGTCTTGCTTATGCTGCGATTCTCGCACTCTGCGCTGCATATATGGCTTTTGTTTCGTTTTACCGGTTTCCGGCTGATGTCGAGCTGTTTTATATTTCAGAAAGCCTTCAAAACGGCTGGAAGGTAATTGGTGTGCTCTTGGCTGTATGGATTTCGTATATAATTGATGTGAAATACACAAAGTTTGAAACCGATTGCGTATGGTGGGGGCAACTCACTAAACTTATTCTTGGATTTGTAATGACATTTGTAATTAAGGAAGCTCTGAAAAATCCTCTTTTTATACTGTTTTCAGGGCATTATATTTCGCACGGCGTGAGATACTTTCTTATTGCGTTTTTCGCAGTTTGCATCTGGCCAATGACTTTTAAGATATATCCGAAAGGTAAATAAAAACGCATGTTGTGATATAATTGATGAGTGACAAATAAAAAGAAGTGGATTGGTTTTATTTTACTTCAAGTGTCACCATCATTGACTATCGAACATTATATCACGAATTTTTTCATCTTTTCTATTGACTTTTAATCGTGAAATCGGTATAATGTTTAAGCGTGAGAACATCCGGCCCGGTAGTTCAGTTGGTTAGAACGCTAGCCTGTCACGCTAGAGGTCGTGGGTTCGAGCCCCATCCGGGTCGCCATTTGCTGTTATAGCTCAGTCGGTAGAGCGCATCCTTGGTAAGGATGAGGTCGGCGGTTCAAATCCGCCTAACAGCTCCAAAAGCCTTGAAAACGTTTGTTTTCAAGGCTTTTTGTCGTTTGTATTCTGAAATTATGTTCTCATTGCTCCGTCAACGGAGAGAATTTCGCCCGTGACATAGCTTGACATATCGCTTGCGAGGAAGAGAAATGCGTTTGCGATCTCCTCGGGCTCGCCGATACGGCGGAGCGGGATAGAATTTATAAGCGGAGCTATCATATTCTCAGGAAGCGCTGCGACCATATCCGTCTTTGTGATGCCGGGGGCAACAGCGTTTACGCGGATGTTGAACGGAGCAAGCTCGCGCGCAAGAGACCAGGTCATACCATTTACTGCATATTTACTCGTGGGGTATGCAACACCGCTTCTCTGTCCGCAGAGACTTACCATCGAACTCGTATTTATGATGTTTCCACCGCCGGATTCTTTCATAAACTTTACCGTCGGGATAATGGCGTTCATAATCGCGTTTACGTTAAGGTCCATAACCTTATTAAACTGCTCGGCAGTGTAGTTATCTATCGGAGTGCTGTCTGATATACCTGCATTGTTTACAAGAATGTCGATTCTGCTAAACTCCTTGTGAATCTTTTCTATTGCCTCCTCAACTGCAACAGGGTCTGACAGATTCGGGCAGTCACCGCTGACAGGCCACTGTACATTTTCTGCATGAAGAGACTCTAGTGCCTTATCTACAGTCTCCTGTCTTGAACCGAAAAGAACGACGGTTGCACCGTTTTCAAGAAATTTTTTGACTATTGCATAGCCAATGCCACGAGTACCACCGGTAACAACGGCAATTTTACCTTTTAACATTTTAAATCACTCCATTACATTATAAAATATGTTGTGTAGAACATTATAACATTTTTGTAAAAAAAAGGAAAGATAAAAAACCACGACACGGAAAAAGCCTTGAAGCCAAGCTTCAAGGCTTTTTGCTACTCTTCTATCTTGAACATCCTTTTAAGTATTCCCACCATTGACTTTGGAGCTTTTACAACTACAATTTTCACAATGCCACCTCCGTTATATAAGCATCAGAATGCCCATTGCAACAAGCAGAACGCACAGAATAAATACAAGAAATCCTGACGGAAAAACTGTGGCAAGAAGAATCCCGACTGCTATTGCTATGGAGCACAGGACATATATACCACCGCTTCTTCTGCACATTTATCCATCACCGCCTTTGCTTTATTCTACGCAAAGTGCGGAAAATATGTGATTTGTCCCTCTTTGAATTATTTGTCCAAAATGAAACGGAGCTCTGAAACCGAGGATTGCATATCACGGATAACGCTCTGCGCCGCTTTCCCATCTGTGAGGTCTATACCGGTTTTTTTTAGGAGCTCAAGCGGATAATCGGAGTTTCCACTTTTGAGAAAATCCATATATTTCTCTACATTTTGAGAGGAAGAGAGCACAAGCTCTTTTATCCGTGTTGCCGCAGCAAACCCGGTTGCATACTGATAAACATAAAAGCTTGTGTAAAAATGCGGAATCCTCGCCCATTCATATGAGATGTTCTCATCACACAGACACACTTGACCGTAATACTTTTCGTTCAGCTTTGCATACATATCGCAGAGTGTATCCGCTGTGAGCGCCTCACCGTTTGCGTATGCCGCATGGCTCTGCTTTTCAAACTCTGCAAACATTGTCTGGCGGAAGAATGTTGTCCTTATCGCTTCGAGCCGCCTGCCGAGCAGGTACGCGCGCCTATCGCCGCTTGCATCCTTCAAAAGGTATTCAAGGAGGAGATTTTCGTTTACCGTACTTGCAACCTCTGCAACAAATATTTTATAGTTGCGGTATATTGACGGCTGTGTTTTGTTCGTGTAGTAAGAGTGCATTGCGTGCCCCATTTCGTGGGCAAGGGTGAATACATCCTCCGTTTTCCCCTGATAGTTCATAAGCACAAACGGATGGTGAATATTATCGCCCCACGAATATGCGCCAGGAGTTTTTTCACGGTTTTCATAGACGTCTACCCAGCCCTCAGAAAATGCCCTCCTCATATCAGTGACATATTGTTCTCCCAATGGTTGGACAGCTTTCAGGACAAGCTCGCACGCAGCTTCATAAGGGATGCTTTTATCATCGGCCGGGACAATGGGAGTGTAGAGATCATACATACAAAGCTCTTTTTCGCCAAGCGTTTTCCTCGCAAGGTCAAGATACTCCGACAGCGAAGGTATGCCCTTTGTAACCTCGTCGATAATCCCGTCATAAACACTTTCTGACACGCAGCTGTCAGAAAGGCGCATATCGATTGTGCTTTCATATTTGCGCGCTTTTGCATAGAAAAGGTCGCTTTTTACACTTGATGCATATGTCGCCGCAAAGGTATTTTTGTATTTCTTATACTGAGCATACATAGAATCATATGACGCCTTGCGAAGAGTTCTGTCACGGCTTTCAAGAAGCACACCGTATCTGCCGTGCGTAAGCTCATGAAAATTACCGTTGCTGTCGCAAACCTTATCGAACACAATATCAGCATTATTCATCGCCCTGAAAATTTCGTGAGCCGCGTCTCCCATGGGAGCAGACATTGCAAGAAGCTTTTCGCTCGTGGCATCAAGAATATGCTCAGCTTCACGAAAGAGATTTTCAAAATACTTGCGATAAACGGAGAGCTCCTGCGATTCTGCCATAAAGCTCTCGATTTTTTGCTTCCCGCATTCGACAATCTCCGGCTCAAAAAACGAGCAGAATCCCATAACCTGGCTTTCAAGCTCGCCTGCGCGGTCTGCCATTGCGCGGTGTTTAGCAACGGAGTTATCCTCATCGCGACGCATTGCCGCATATACCGCAACAGACAAAAGGTCCTCACCGATTTCGTCAAGCTCGCGGATACTATTTGAGAGCATCGCTGCATTTTCAGTAACCCTGCCCTTGTTTTTGCTGAAATTTTCAGCACGAAAGCGAAGCCCCGAAAAAGCAGCTTCCCACGCTTCGTCACTTTCAAATATATCTTCAAGCTTCCATTTGTACTTCGAATCAATTTCGTTTCTTTCTTTAACCTGTGACACGTCTTTTCCCTCCGGCTATAAGAATATTTTTTATTAAAATCCAAACAATAATTAAGTATTGCCACTAAATGATATCATATGTGTGAATTACTATGCAAGGGGTTTGTTTTATGGTTTATGTCGGTATTTTTGAGGATAAGAATTTCCCTCTGTCGCGTGCGGCACTGAAACTCACAAACTGTGCGCTTGCCACAAACCCACAAAGCGTTAAGCTCGATATCGCTCTGCTTTCCGACAGCTTCAAAAAGTGCCCCACTCCAATCGCTTCAAATATAGTTATTGCGCCCGATTCGCTCAACCGCCGGATTTTTTCGTCAATATCGGCACAAAGCCTCATATCCTATGGCCTGTGCAGGAAAAACACCATCACCGCATCAAGCCTTGTTGGTTCAAAGCTCGCGGTATCACTTCAAAGAAAAATAAATGATATATGCGGGCACACTCTCGAAGAACAAGAGCTTATGGTCAACATCAAAAACGGTGAGTTCGCACAAGAAGTTTTGGGGCTTGTTTCGCTGCTTCTTGCGCTCGGAACACCGACAAGCGAGATATCAAATCTGAATTTTTCATTTTAGTCCTGTTATATTTCTCACCCTTTGTAAATATACTTTATCAGCAAAATATAAAACTATTAACTACAAAGAGGTGGAAATATGGAAAATCTCACTAATAACTCGCTGATTCTCAGTGGCACACTCGGGAGCAAGCCTTCTTTTTCTCACGAATCGCACGATGTAAAGTTTTATACGTTTACACTGCTTACAAAGCGACTTTCGGGAACCTTTGACGAAATTCCGGTGATTGCAAGAGAGGAACTTCTGCTGTACCCGCCACCGGAGGTCGGCGACTTCATCGGCATAAAAGCCGAGCTTCGCTCTTTTAACAAAAGGACAGAACTCGGCAATAAGCTCATTATCTCTGCTTTTGCAAAAGAGCTCTTCCGTGCAAGCTTTGAAGAGTACGAAAACACTCTTGAGCTCTCCGGCACCGTATGCAAAAACCCGGTTTACAGAAAAACTCCCCTCGGCCGTGAAATCTGTGATTTGATGCTTGCCATAAACCGCAAATACGGAAGGTCTGATTATCTTCCGCTCATAGTCTGGGGGCAAAATGCAAGGCGAGCTTATGAGCTTTGTGCTGGAGATATGATAAATCTCCTCGGTAGGCTGCAAAGCCGGGAATACACCAAAACCGTTGACGGTGAAGAAACTATTCGCACTACATATGAGGTTTCGGTTTCTGCCTTTGAAAAAATAATATAGTTTGATTTTAAAATAGCTGTGGCAAGTTTATTTGCCACAGCTATTTGCTTTGAACTTTTTATTGACGTATCTGCCCATTGCCATGGATGAGATACTTTGAAGATGTCAGCGCGCGAAGCCCCATTGGCCCGCGGGCATGGAGCTTTTGCGTGCTTATTCCTATTTCTGCACCAAAGCCAAACTCAAATCCATCTGTAAAGCGGGTTGATGCATTCACATAAACTGCTGCTGCATCGATTTCATTGAGAAACCTCTCCGCATTTTCTTTGTTTTCTGTTATTATTGACTCGGAATGCTTCGTGTTGTACTTATTTATATGATTAATCGCTTCGTCAAGGCTGTCTACTACGCGAAGAGAAATTATGCGGTCAAGGTACTCTCTTCCCCAGTCAATTTCAAGAGCCTTTTTAGCATTCGGAATAAGCTCAAAAGCACGCTCATCTGCCCTGATTTCTACTCCATTTTCTGTGAGAGCTTCTGCAATTTGAGGGATTGCGCGTTGCGCAATCGCACTGTGAACGACGAGCGATTCACAAGCGTTGCAGACTCCGAGGCGCTGCGTTTTTGCGTTTATTATTATATTTTTCGCCATATCAATATCAGCTGACTCATCAATGTATATATGGCAGTTTCCCGTTCCTGTTTCTATGACAGGGATAGTGCTTGTTTCTATGACCGTTTTGATAAGACCTGCGCCGCCTCTCGGGATAAGAACATCTACATATCCGTTAAGACACATAAGCTCTCGTGCAGTTTCTCTTGACGTATCCGTCACAAGCTGGATTGCATCACACGACACTCCGCATTCTGCAATCGCCTGCCGCAAAGTATCGGCGATTGCAATATTGGAGCTTATCGCATCGCTTCCGCCGCGCAGGATAACAGCGTTACCCGTTTTAAAGCAAAGCGCGAAAGCATCCGCCGTAACATTCGGACGAGATTCATAGATAATGCCTATAACACCGATGGGAACACGTTTTTCCTCTATCAGCAATCCGTTCGGGCGTGTTGAGCTTGATATAATCTCGCCAAGCGGAGATTTGAGCTCTGCAACCTGGGCAATGCCTTCACTCATCTGCACAACCCGAGCCTCATCCAGGCGCAGCCTGTCAATAAGAGCGGCGGACATCCCCGAAGCCTCTGCCCTTTTTACATCAACCTTATTTGCTTCGAGAATTTTTGCGGAATTCTCCGATATCTTCTTTGCCGCAGCATGAAGTGCACGCTTTTTATCTTCCTCAGAAAGCAAATTAAGAGCACTTGCCGCAATTCTGGCGCGCTCGCCCATTTTCTTTAAATAATCCATTTTATCCCCCTACTTCAAACCCAAAATTTCTGCTGCAATGTCTGCTGCAATCTCACATACCTTGCCGCAAGAATCAACTCCGTACTTTCCCGATTTATTATATTCAAGACGCCGCGCACAAATCGCTGTCCCGAGTCTCTCCTCAAACTTTTCTATCGCAACACGGCACAAGGCATAGTGAGCCTGCTTCTCTGCCGCAGCATTCGGAGGATAATCACCCTTACCAAGCCCTATTACAATTAGCATACCGCTCACGGCGCCGCACATCTCACGCCGCCCTGCAACTCCCCCACCAAAAGAGGATGCAAGCTTTGTTATTATTTCAAGCGAAATTTCAAAGTGCTCCGCAAATGCGCCCGCTACCGACTGAGCGCAATTATACCCCTCTCGAAATAAGAGAGCTGCCTTTATTGCATATTCAGACATTTTAAACATCTCCGTAACTTATCTTCTTCCTTTATAATTATTATACACTCTTTTTATCGTTTTTGGAAGAAAAACTTGCCTCTTCGCCTCGATATTTTTTTCTTGTTGCCATTCCTCCTCTCAAATGGCGCTCAGCCTTGTTCTCATCAAGAACCCGCTTGACTTCAAGATATAAGTTCTTATCGAAGCCCTGAAGCCGCTCGACTATATCTTTATGCACGGTTGATTTCGATATGTAAAACTTCTTTGCTGTTTCCCTTACCGTGCTTTTATTTTCGATTACGTAATGCGCAAGCTCTATCGCTCGCTCTTCAATATACGTTTTTGCCACAAAAATCCTCCTCCCATATC
>JAZRPO010000049.1:0-21992 GCA_045649265.1 Eubacteriales bacterium | reverse complement strand
GTTCTTGGCAGCAACGATAAAATATAACAACAAATAATTTTAAGCGGGTGACGAACTGCATGCTATGCGGTTTGTCGCCTGTGTTTTTTAAGGTTGTGGAAAATCTTTGGAAAACAGATATTTACTGTGGTTCTGCCTTTCGTTTGTTGTAACTGCAATAATCTGCGGAATTTGTCCAACTGCGCTGGGTTTCGTTGTTTTTCTGGGAATATTCGTTGCAGGTTGCTTGCTTTTTCTTTTCAAAAGGGAAGCGAAGGCTTCTGCCGCACTTCTCGTTTTTGGGCTTGGGTTTTCCTTGGTTTGGCAGAGCGTATTTTTCTCATCAGACGAGCTTGCGAGAGAATTGCTGAGAAATGATGTTTTAGCACGGATTACGGTCACATCCTTTTCGGAACAAGCTTCCGGTGAACTTTCATTCACAGGAAAGCTTGTCCACAATGACAAAACTGTGCGGCTCATCGTGTATGCTGATGATTTTGGCATGAGCCTTAAACCCGGAGATGTCGTTGAAAGCAAGCTTCGGATATTTGAAGTGGAGAACACAGAGTTTTTTGCACAAAAAACTTATTATAAATCGAGATACATAGATGCAATAGCAAATGCATCGGAGATCAAGTTTATAACAACGGAGAAGCATTCAAAGCTCATTTATTTTGCTGAGTATGCAGCGAACAAGTTAAAAATGATGGCAGAGACATTGTATCGGGACAAGGAAGCTGGATTTATGAGAGCATTGCTGCTTGGCGATACATCTGGTTTATCTGCCGAATTTAAGAATCGGCTTCAAAAAATCGGCATCTCGCATGCGGTCTCAGTGTCCGGAATGCACATCTCATTCTTTGTTTCTTTTATTATATTTTTCACAAAGAACAAATTTTTGAAGTTAATCACAATCCCTGTAATTTTTTGTTTTGCTCTGATAGTAGGTGCGCCTCAATCTGCGCTTCGTGCGGTGATAATGCAATCTCTTTTCCTTCTTTCAGATGTAAAGAAAAGGGAATACGATCCGCTGACAGCAGTTTTCTTTGCAGCGTTTGTCCTTGTGTTTATAAATCCATATTGCGCTACGGATATTGCATTTTTACTTTCGTTTTCCGCAACACTTGGAATAATTCTGCTTTTTCCGAAAATTTTTGCAATGTTTTCGTTAGTTGGAAAAAATCTTTTGGGGATGAAACGAAAGATTTTTAACGCAGTTGCATCGATTGTAGGCATAACTGTTTCAGCACTTCTTTTTACATCACCTATCTCAGCATATACCTTCAATACAGTCTCTGTTATTGCACCGATCTCAAATGTTTTGCTGAGCCCTGTTATAAGCTTGATATTTGCAGGAGGCTTCGTATCACTTCTGCTTGGTTTTATCTTCATTCCGTTTGGGAAAGGAATTGCAACTCTTATAAGTTTTGTAATAGAATTTGCTATGAATGTGATAAACTTTCTCTCAAATTTTAAATATGCCGAGATTTTTGCCGGGGAAGCAGTCGCTATTCTCACGGTTTCATTTCTTTGCCTTGTTGTAATTTATTCGATACTTGCAGGAAGAAAGAAAATTCGAATTTGGTATTCAATCGCTGTTGCGGCTATTGCCTTTTTTGCAGTTTTTACTGTTAAATTTTACGGCGGCGCAGACGAAAAATATGACGGAATACGCTTTGATGTTCTTGATGTCGGGCAAGGGCAGTGTATAGTTGCAACCTCGGGAGATGAATGCGTCGTTATTGACTGTGGTGGCGATAAAGATGCGGACAACATCGCAATTTTCCACCTCTTAAAACGGCAAATTCCCGATATTGATGCGCTTATCCTTACACATGCTCATGCTGACCATACAAACGGAGTGCACTATCTTACCGAAATAATTAAAACAAGCGCTGTTTATATGCCTGCTTCTGATAAGCATAATTCAAGCTTTGTGCGCCTGGAAGAAAATTTAAAGGATAAAAGTGAAATTTTCTATGTTGAAGAAGATACGACTTTTTCGCTTTCTGATATTGATGTTTCGATTCTTACTCTTCCCGGCGGTAAAGACGAAAACGAAAACGGGCTTGTAATACTTCTTTCTGATGAGGAATATGATATGCTCATTACGGGAGATATTCCTTCAAAGCTTGAAAAGGAAATTGTGTCGCGCCTGCCTGATTGTGAGAGCTACATAGTTGGACATCACGGCTCAAAGTCCTCATCTTCGCAAGTGCTGCTTAATAAGGCGTTGCCGGAGCTTTGTGTTATTTCTGTCGGCAAAGACAACTCCTATGGGCATCCGGCATCAGAAACGATAGAAAGAATCAAGAAAATCGGTGCTAATATTGCAAGAACAGACATTGTCGGAAATATTACCATATATTCAAGGCGGTGAAAAAATGACATTAAAAGAGTTTAAGACGGATTTAAAATTGGGAAACATCCACAATCTTTACCTTTTTTATGGTGAAGAGGGGTATCTTCGTGAGTATTATCTTAATGAGCTCCAGAAGGCTGTGGTCGGCGATATAATGCCTGAATTTAATATAACAATAATCAAACATACACCGGAGTTTGATGAGCTTTCTGAGGTGATTGAAAGCTATCCGGCAATGAATGACCGCCGCATAATTATAGTTCGTGATTTTGATGTCATTTCTGCGAATGCAGATTTCTCAGAAAAAGCTGAAAAGCTTTTCTCTGATATGCCGGAGCATGCCGTTTTGGTGTTTGTTTACTCTGACCCTGAGAAAAAACCCGATAAGAGAAAAAAGCTATATAAAGTTTTTGAAAAATTCGGAAGCATAATAAATTTTGAACGCGCTTCCAAGACAGATTTGCTTTCATGGATTTCGAGAAGGTTTATGGCAAATCAAAAGGACATTGATTTTGATACTGCAGACTACTTGCTTTTTTATTGCGGAGAGAGGATGGAGCTTCTTATCCCTGAAATTGAGAAAATTTCTGCCTACGCAAAAAAGAAAAATATATCCAAAACCGATATAGAAGCGGTTGCATCACGGAACTTGAATTCTGTTGTTTTTGATCTTACAAATGCGATAGCAGAAAAAAATTATGCAAAAGCACTGAGGGTTATTTCTGACCTCGAAGCGCAGAATGAGGAAGTCATCCCGACTCTTGCGCTCATTGCAAGCCAGTTCAGAAGAATGCTTGCAGCAAAACTCATTCTCGAAAATAGCGGCGGAAAAAAGGAAATAATGGACTTTTTCAATATGAAAAGTGATTATCCGGCAAAGCTTATCATAAAAGCTGCAAACGCCATGAAAAAGGACGAGGTTCGCAAAGCGATAGAGCTTTGCAAGGAAGCTGATTCGCGTCTTAAATTTGGTGCAGGGTGGGAAGAGGTTTCGCAGCTTGTTGCCATGATTGCATTGGAGAAGAGACGATGAGACGTATAAAAGAGACAATAATCGTCGAGGGCAGATATGACCTCAATGCTATCAAACAATGCGTTGATGCGCACATAATTGAAACTGCAGGCTTTGGCATTTTTAATGATGAGGAGAAGCGCCGGCTGATTTCAATTCTTGCAGAAAAAAACGGTATAATAATTCTTACGGATAGCGACGGCGCAGGCTTCGTAATCAGAAACTATCTTAAAGGAATGATTAAAAAAGGGGTTATAAAGCAGGCATATATACCGGAAGTATGCGGTAAGGAGCGCAGGAAGGCGGCAGTGTCAAAGGCAGGGCTTTTGGGCGTCGAGGGGATGACTCCGAAGGTTATTCTGGAAGCGCTCGCTCGTGCAGGGGCTACCTTTTCTGACGGAGAGACTCGTGAGTTTGCAAGAATTACAAAGCAGGATTTTTATTTTTCAGGTCTTTCGGGAAAAGAAGACAGCGCAAAGCGCAGGCGCGAGCTTGCAAAAAAGCTCGGATTTCCGGCTATTATGAGTGCAAATGCGCTTCTTGAAGCAATAAATCTGGTTTTGACAAAAGAAGAATTTGAGAATGCCGTGTCTGAAATTTAATAGAGCTTGTATGTTTTTAATCTCCGCTGTGCAGTTTTCGTTATTGCATAGCGGATTTTTTCATATGATTACATACGAGGTGATTACGATGCAGACTTATCAAAGAGCGAGAAAAAAACAGAAAAAGAAAAAAGGAAATTTCTTTTTCTGTCTCAGACTCTTTATTTGTGTTTTTATAATATGCGGCGCAATAGTGTTAAAGCAAACTGAAGCGCCGGCATTGAAGAAAATATCAGAGGTTATAAAAGAAGAATTTGAAATAGACAAGGCGATAGAGGTTGTTAGCGGAAAAATCAAAGGCGACGACTCGACAGTTGAGGTTTTTGAGGAGAAAAAAGAGGCGGAGAAAGAGAATGAAACACACGAAAATTCTTTTGAAAACTTTTATATCGGAGATATACAACAGTCAATTGCCGAAGAAAAAGAGAAGATAAAAGAAGAAGAGAAGCAGCTCAACCTCGAAGCATTGAGCTTTCGGATGAGTGCGGAGGAACTTGCTGATGACACTGCGGCGGAACCGTTCAGGATTCCGCCGCCTTCATATTGCAGCTATCAAAAAGAGACAATCAACTTTAAGTTCAAGGCGCCGCTTGATGGGGTTGTAACATCGCGCTTCGGATACCGTGACCATCCTGTGATTGAGGATGCCAGCTTTCACACAGGGCTTGATATTGCTGCAAAAAAGGGAAAATCAATTGGTGCGTTTGCAGACGGTAAGGTTGTGGAAGCAGGAAAAAATGCAACCTATGGCAATTATCTGCTGATTGAACATTCAGGAGGATTTAAGAGCTTTTACGGGCACAATTCCAAGCTATGTGTAAAAAAAGGGCAGAAGGTAACTCTCGGCCAGAAGATAGCTGAGGTTGGAAGTACCGGAATGTCAACCGGGCCACATCTCCATTTTGAAATAAGAAAAGGAAATTTGAGGCTTGACCCTTCGCTTTACATTTTATCGGAGCGTGTTTGAGAATGAAAAAAAAACCTCAAATTAAAATCAGTATTCCGTTTTTTATTCTTATCGCAAGCATGTATGCTTTGGACTTTGGAAAAGTTTTTTTTCCAACCGCTATTGCGGTTATTATACATGAGGCATCGCATATTCTGGCGGTCCGTTTTGTCGGAGGAAGAATAGATAGGGTAGAGATTAAAGCCTGTGGTATATCAGTAAACGTTCCTGAGCTTTCTTATATGTCATATACAAAAGAAATAATAATAGCTGCCGCAGGCCCGATTGCGGGAGTTATCACCGCAATTCTTGCAACTGTGGCAGCTGAAACATTAGGTATATATTCAATGAATTACTTTGCCGGTATAAATGTAGTTATAACAGCGATTAATCTCTTGCCGGTTTTTCCGCTTGACGGTGGGCGAATAGTTCTCTCGTTTGGGTTAAAGCTTTTTTCTTTGCGAGCAGCATATGCAATAAGCTACATACTTTCGCTTGTTTCAATAGGCGCACTTGTCGGTATATGCACATATCTTGCTTTTTGCGGAGAACTCAATCCTTCGCTCGTGGTTTTCTCAGGTTATGTTGCGATTTGCGGAATTAAATTTCGTCCGACGCTTTAAGACTCTCGACAAAAAGCTTTTCCTTCTGGGTGAGGGGAGCTGTGTCAAGCATATCGGGGCGCTTTTTGAATGTTCTGATGATAGATTGCTCTCTTCGCCACTTCTTTATATTTGCATGGTGGCCTGAAAGCAGGATTTCAGGAACCTCCCTGTCGTGCCAGAGCGCGGGGCGGGTGTATTGGGGATATTCGAGAAGCCCATCAAAATGGCTCTCTTCTGAAAAGCATTCTTCATCGGATAGTACACCGGGGAGCATACGTGCAATAGCATCGGTAACTGCCATTGCGGGGATTTCACCACCTGTAAGAACGAAATCTCCGATTGAAAGCTCTTCATCAACACACTCTTCGATGAAACGCTCGTCAATGCCTTCATAATGCCCGCAAACAAGGATGAGATTGGAGTATTCGGATGAGAGTTGTTTTGCTTTGCTTTGAGTAAAAACAGAGCCCTGTGGAGACATATAAATTGTATGAGCAAGCGGATGCTTTTTCTTTATTGCAGCCCAACAGTTATATAAGGCATCTGCATACATAACCATACCCATCCCGCCACCGTATGGATAGTCATCAACCTGCTTTTGTTTATTTTTTGTATAATCACGGATCTGATAATAGTCAATGGACAGTTTGCCGTCGCGCCGAGCCCGGCCAATTATGCTTTCGCTCATCATTGCGTCGCATGCATCGGGAAAGAGTGTCATAATATCAATATGCATCTTTTAAATACCGCCTTTTTCAGTTTTCATTCCCGGAATGGTCTTAACGTGCATGGCCTTGGTGTCAAGGTCTACAGTTTCAATGAATTCTTCAACAGCGGGAATCATATACTCATCTTCGCCTTTTACGACATAAACATCGTTTGAGGGGAGAGAAATAACTTCTGTTAGCTTGCCAAGCTCTGTTCCGTCAGAATCTATAACATTCAAGCCAACAAGATCAGCGATAAAGTATGTATCATCTTCAAGCTCAACTTCATCACGGTCAACGCTGATTATTTTGTTTTTGTATTTTTCCGCATCGTTTATATTGTTTATACCTGCTAATTTTAAAAGAACGCAGGTCTTATGAACTCTCGATTTTTCGATTTTAAAAGGTTTTTCATCTATATAAATAACGTCAAAATCGCACAGGAAGTCAACTGTATCGCTCCAGGGCTGAACCTTGAGCTCACCGTAGACACTGTGCGTATTGACGATTTTTCCTGCTTCAATAAATTTCATGGACGTTTTCCACCTCGGTCAAATGGATTTTATAAATTCGGGGCTGTCATAATCAGACAGCCCCGATATTCAAATCAGTCAACAATATCAACTGATACCTTGATGTTATCGCGAAGTGAAGCCGCTTTGATAACTGAGCGAATTTCTTTAGCGATACGGCCGTGTTTTCCGATAACCTTTCCCATATCCGAAGGAGCGACACGAAGTTCGAGGACGAGCCCGTCCTCTTTAGTAACTTCGGTAACGCTGACGGAATCCGGGTCCTCAACGAGGCTTTTTGCAATGTAAGTTAAAAGGTCTTTCATTTGTTGTCCCTTTTCTCCGGTTTCACCGGCGAAGAATTACTGAATAGCGCCTGTGCGTTTTAAGAGAACTTTTACAGTGTCAGTCGGCTGAGCACCCTTCTTGATCCATTCAAGAGCACGGTCAGTGTCGATCTTGATTTCAGCCGGTTCTGTAAGGGGGTTGTATGTTCCGAGTTCTTCAATGAATCTGCCGTCACGCGGGAAGCGAGAATCAGCAACAACTACACGATAGAACGGAGCTTTCTTTGCACCGATTCTGCGAAGTCTGATCTTAACCATTTAAATTTCACCTCCAAGTAGTTTAATAAAAGCAAATATATAGAAACTTTTTTGCTTACAATGTGTTAAAAGGAAAAAGGAAAGCCTCCGCTTTTTCCGTGACGGCGGGCTTTGCGTGACATTTGCTTTGTAAAAGCGCCGCTTGTCATTTGTTTCATCATTTTTCTGGAAGCATCAAACTGCTTTAAAAGCTTGTTGACTTCTTCAACGGAAACTCCGCTTCCGGCAGCAATTCTTTTTTTGCGGCTGAAATTGATGATTGCAGGGTTTTCGCGCTCTTGCTCGGTCATAGAGGAAATGATGGCATCTGTGCGAAGAAGTGCACGTTCATCAATTTTTGCTCCGGCAAGTGCCTTTGAATCAATTCCGGGAATCATCTTAATAAGGTCAGTCATTGAGCCCATACCTTGAATTTGCTTCATTTGCTCGCGAAAGTCGGAAAGCGTAAAAGTGTTTTCACGAATCTTTTTTTCAAGCTCCGCCGCTTTCTTTTCGTCAAATGCCTGCTCTGCCTTTTCGATAAGGGAGAGCACATCACCCATTCCAAGGATGCGGGATGCAACTCTGTCCGGATGAAACTGCTCTATGCCGTCAAGCTTTTCGCCAACACCGACAAATTTGATTGGCTTTCCTGTAACAGCACGAACAGAAAGGGCGGCGCCGCCTCTTGCATCGCCGTCGAGCTTTGTAAGGAAAATGCTGTCGATTCCGAGGGCTTCGTCAAAGGAAGAAGCGGTTGTGACCGCATCCTGACCGCTCATAGCATCAATAACAAGCATAATCTCGGTAGGAGAAACCTCGTCCTTTATGCTTTTAAGCTCGTTCATAAGTTCTTCGTCAATGTGGAGCCTGCCGGCAGTATCGAGAAAAACAATGTCGTTACCGTGGGATATGGCATGAGCCTTTGCAAGTTTTGCAATCTCAACAGGCTTTTTTTCCTCAGCCTTAAACACAGGAATATCAAGTTGAGCTCCAAGAACTTCAAGTTGCTTTATCGCAGCAGGGCGGTATGTGTCGCAGGCTACGAGAAGGGGGCGTTTGGATGCTGTTTTTTTAAGATGTGCGGCAAGCTTTGCAATATTTGTGGTTTTTCCTGCGCCTTGCAGACCAACAAACATAACGATTGTAGGTGGCTTAGGTGAGATGTTGAGCTTTTCACCGGCTCCGCCCATAAGAGAAGCGATCTCTTCGTTTACAATTTTAACAATCTGCTGAGCAGGGTTCAAACCTTCAAGAACTTCAACTCCGACAGCACGCTCGGAGACCTTTGCTATAAAGTCGCGGACAACCTTAAAGTTGACATCTGCTTCCAAAAGCGCAAGCTTGATTTCGCGCATAGAATCTTTGATGTCATGCTCCGTAAGGCGCCCCTTTGAGCGAAGTTTCTTAAAGGCAGAGGAAATCTTATCCGAAAGATTTTCGAAAGCCATTTTGACCCTCCGTGTCTAAGTAATCAAAATAATCAGATGTCCAGAGCGCGTGCACGAGCTATAATATCATCAATGCATGAATCAAGCTCATAATTTCTGAAATTTGTGTCGTTAATAATCTTAATCCGTTCCGCAGAGGACAAAATCTTTTTAACGTCCTCAGAGACACGCCCGAACTTCTCTGCAAGACCGAGCTTATCTTCGAACTTTCTGAGGATTTCTTCGGAGCGGACAATCCCGTCGCGAACTCCTTGGCGAGTAATCCCCAGATGCTCGGCAATTTCGGCAAGCGAAAGGTCTTCGTTATAATACAGGTCAAAAAGCTCGCGCTGCTTTTCTGTAAGAATTTCACCGTAAAAATCGAACAGTAAGGTAAGTTCAAGTGATACGTTTCTCATATGAAATCTCCTTTGTAAAGTTTGTTTGCTTTACAATCGGTATTCTAACACAAAATATAGGGATTGTCAAGTGAAAAAAACAAAAAAACAACAATATATAATCGAAGGGCAAAAACGGTTTACTTTTCTTTACTTTCTTTCTGAACTGATATTGTAATAGTAGAAAAATTTGTGTATAATAAAAGGCATAAAAGTTTATTTTTAAAGGGGGCCACGAGGGGCTTATGAATATGACATACAAAGAAGTTTTGCCGGGAATTTCCCTGCGGGTAATAGAGAGCTCTCGCTTTGAAACGAGCTGTTTTTCTGTTCAGTTTCTGGCAAATGCAGATGAAGTTACGGCTTCACATATGACGCTTGTTCCGCGCGTTCTTCGCCGGGGTACGGTGCATCATCCCAATATGGAAGCTCTCGCGGCGGCTCTTGACGATATGTACGGTGCGAGAATTGAGCCTGTTTCAAGAAAACACGGAGATATTGTTTCAAGTGGTTTCATATGTGATTTTGTAGATGCGGAAGAAAAAACTTTCCCGTCACTTATAAAGCTTCTCGGTGAAATTATTTTTGAAATTAAAGCGGAGGACGGAAGGTTTCCTGAGGATTTTGTTTTTGGAGAATGCGCAAATCTCACAGAAGAGATTAAATCCGAAATAAACAATAAGCTTTCATATGCACATAAGCGCGCAGAAAAGAAGATGTTTTTAGATTCTTCCTGGTCAGTTTCAGAGCTTGGAACAGAGGAAAGCGTTGAAGGTGTTACTCCGGCGTCTCTTTTCAAATACTATAAAAAAATGATTAATGAAGCTCCGTGTGAAATTTTCTTTTGCGGAGGATACTCTTTTGACGAAGTTGAAAAAGAGGTTTTAAAACTGTTTAAGCTCTGCAAAAGAAGTAAAATTTCAAAGCTTTCTTCGAATCCGCCTGATTACACAGAATCCGCCCGTGTTACGGAAAGATTAGAGGTTTCTCAGGCAAATCTTCTTATTGGTATGTACACGAAGGATGAAGATGCATATTTGTTAAAGCTTCTGGCAGCAGTCATCGGCGGAGGAACAACTTCAAAGCTTTTTGAAAACGTGCGTGAACGTCAGTCCCTCTGCTATTTTGCCGGAGCTATCTTTGATTCGTTTAAGAAAAATATGTTTTTGTATTGCGGTGTTGACCCGAAAAATGCGGAAACAGCAGAGCGTGCAGTTTTAAATGAGTTTCAGAATTGTCTTGACGGCAATATAACAGATACAGAAATTTCAGATGCAAAAAAAGGCATGATTGATGACCTCCTGACAACAGAAGACTCTCTTGGTGCTATGGAGGCATTTTGGCTTCGCGCGGCTCTGAAAGGTGACGAAAGGACCCCGATTGAAGTTGCGGCGTATATTGAAAAGTTTGATGCAAGAATGCTTGCATCTGCCGCCAGAACGCTCAAGCCTTCAATCACTTATATTTTAACGGGAATGGAGGTCGGGCATAATGAAAGAAAACTCTTACCCCACAGTTAAGCAAACGATGATTTCGCATACATGTTCAAACGGACTCCGCATATGCGTGTTTCCAAAGCCTGGATTTCGCCGTTCATATGCGCTTCTGGCAGTTAACTACGGCTCAATAGACATAAGCTTTGAGAGTGACGGTTTGAAATACACATCTCCGCTTGGCGTGGCTCATTTTCTTGAACACAAGGTTTTTGAACAACCGGATGGTGGGAATGCTCTTGCAATTTTTGCAAAAACCGGCGCATCACCAAATGCTTTCACTAGCAATACAATGACAGCATATCACTTTTCCGGAACTGAAAAGTTCATGAGAAACTTAGAAGTTCTTTTGACCTTTGTCACATCTCCGTATTTCACTGAGGAAAATGTAAAAAAAGAGCAGGGGATTATAGGTCAGGAAATCAGTATGGTAAATGACAGGCCGGGTTGGCGGGTTTATGAGAATCTTATGAGCTCCATGTACGTAACACATCCCGTAAAGGATTCCATAATAGGAACCGTTGAGAGCATAGGAAAGATAACCCGAGACGTCCTTTTTAAATGCTATAACACATTTTATGTACCGTCTAATATGACCCTTTGCGTTTCGGGTGACGTTTCTGCTGCGGAAATAATTGCAGCCGCAGAGTCAATTCTCCCAAAGGAAAAGGTACCTTTAATAAGCCGCGATTACGGCAATGAGCAAAGCGCTGTTTTGCACAAGCGTTACGAAGAAACCGGAGAGGTTTCAATCCCTCAGTTTGCAGTTGGTGCAAAATGCGAAATCAAGACTTCTGGAGAAGAGGGAATGCGAAACAGGATTATAGCAGACCTTGCTGCTGACATTCTTGGAGGGCCGTCATCTAAGCTGTATTCTAATCTTTATGAAAATGGCGATGTAACAGCAGAATTTTCCTCTGAGGCTATGGTCTTTCCGAAAACTGTCGCAATGATGTTGTCGGGAGCGGGGCATAATCCCGATATGGTTTTTGAAAAGATTCAGGAACGAGCCAACAAGCTCGCAAAAGAGATTGATGTTGCTTATTTTGAGCGTATTAAGAAGGCTCATCTGGGGTTGCGGCGTCGCTCACTTGATAGCGTGAAAGCGCTTTGCAGAGAACAAAGTGAGGCAGTTTTTGCAGGGTTTGATTATCTTGACACAATTGAAATGATTAATGAAATTGACGTTTCTGAAGTTTGTGACTTCATCAGAAAGGTTTTCAGAGAAGAAAGTATGTCTCTTTCAGTTGTCAGAGGGAAGTAGGTGGAATAATGAGAAACAACATTTCATTTCCCGGACTTGGTCTCAGCTTTGAAATAAACCGCATAGCGTTTGAAATTTTCGGACGTCCGATTTACTGGTATGCCATTATCATTGCAACTGGATTTCTCCTTGCGGTGTTTTACGGCATTTTAAGAAGCCGTGAATTCAAAACAAATGAAGATGAGATTGTCGGGATGCTTATGTTTGCAGTTCCGCTTGCAATAATTTTTGCAAGGCTTTATTATGTGGTTTTCAATATGGAATTCTATCTTGATGACCCGATCAGTATTCTCTATATCTGGGAGGGTGGAATTGCAATATACGGTGCAATTATCGGTGCAATTATCGGCATGATTATATATTGCAGAATTAAGAAAATAGAAACCACTCGATTTCTTGATATAGGTGCGCTCGGGCTTATGATAGGTCAGTCCATCGGGCGTTGGGGAAACTTTGTCAATGCGGAGGCTTACGGAGGTGTGACAAATCTTCCGTGGCGAATGCAGATAGGAACAGCCGCTCCCGTTCATCCGACATTTCTTTATGAATCATTATGGAATGCTCTTGGGTTTGTGCTTCTTCATTTTTACTCAAAGCATAGAAAATTCAACGGAGAGGTTTTTGCCTTGTACGTTGTCTGGTATGGGATTGGCAGAGCAATAATTGAAGGAATGCGAGCCGACAGCCTTTATTTCTTCGGAACGGGAATAAGAAGTTCACAAGCTCTTGGAGTTATAACAGCAATTCTTGGAATTATCTATTTAATTTACAGATACAAAAAGTTAAAAATGGGGGAAAAAACAAATGAGTGCAGTAATAATTGACGGAAAGGCAACTTCTAAAAAGATTCGCGGTGAGGTTTATGACAAGGTCAGCAAACTCGCTGAAAAGGGAATACGCGCAGGCCTTGCAGTAATCATTGTAGGAGAAGACCCTGCAAGCCGTACATATGTAAACAACAAGAAAAAAGCATGCGCAGAGTGCGGAATATACAGTGAGGAATACGCCCTTTCCGAGCAAACCTCGGAAGAAGAGCTTCTCTCGCTTATTGCGGAGCTTAACGATAAAGAGGAGATTAACGGAATCCTCGTTCAGCTTCCGCTTCCGAAACACATTTCGGAGGACAAGGTAATAGAAGCAATTAATCCGGATAAAGATGTTGATGCTTTCAATGTCAGGAACGTAGGAAAGATAATGACGGGTGATTTTGATTTTCTACCTTGTACACCGGCAGGGGTTATGGCGCTTTTTGAAGAATACGGAATTGACGTCTCGGGCAAGCGCGCAACAGTAATCGGGCGCTCCAACATTGTCGGAAAGCCCATGTCAATGCTTCTTCTTCATAAGAGCGCAACGGTAACGATTTGCCATTCAAAAACGAAAAACATTGATGAAATACTGAAAAACTCAGATATAATCGTTGCCGCTGTCGGAAAGGCAGGCTTCGTAACGGGTGATATGGTTTCTGCCGGCGCCGTTGTCATGGACGTAGGAATTAACAGAAATGCAGAGGGAAAACTCTGTGGAGATGTTGATTTTGATTCCGTTTCCCCAAAGGCCTCCTATATAACTCCGGTTCCCGGCGGAGTCGGGCCGATGACAATTACGATGCTTATGAAAAACACACTTAGGGCGGCATGCATTCAAAACGGCATAAATATAGAATAATTTTCATTTTTTTCAGTTGACAAACTGCAAAATTCCAAGTATAATATGTTTTGTGACAATTAATGTCATAGTTATGGAGTCGATTATGCGTATTAACATCAAACAGCTTCGTAACGGCAGTGTTTTGTCGCTTCCGTTTAACTTTGAAGCGGACATTTCCGAAATAGAGCCGACTATGTCTTCGCCAATTACAGTATTGGGTGAAATCTCAAGCCGTGTCGGTGTCTTGCTGCTTAGCATGACGATAGACGGAGAAAGAAAGATTCTGTGCGACAGATGTGCCGATGAGTTTTCTCAGGTGCTGTCTGTTCCGTTTGAAGCTTGTATTGTTGATCATCTTGACAACGAGGATGACGAGGACGACTTTATAGTATGCGAAAGTGATGAGCTTGATATTTCTGATCTTTCGATTTCGGTTTTTCTTCTCGGATTTCCGAGCAGAAACCTTTGTTCTCCGGATTGTAAAGGCTTGTGCCAGATCTGTGGGGCAAATTTAAATGAGCAAGCATGTAACTGCAAGACTGAGTCGATTGACCCTAGGCTTCAAATTCTTGCACAGTTGCTTGATGACTGAATAAATTTATTATTGTTTATATATCGAAGGAGGTGTCACCATGGCGGTACCAAAGAGAAAACATTCTAAATCGAGGAGAGACATGAACCGCAATGCGCATTGGAAGCTTTCGTTTCCGGGAATCGGAGCATGCCCGAAGTGCGGAGCTATGAAGCTTTCACACAGAGCTTGCAAGAAGTGTGGAACATATAACGGTCGCGAAGTTATTTCAGTAGCAGATGCTGAGAAGTAATTTTGCATAAACTCAATTCGGTAAAAGGGTAGAGGTGGATGGATTAATCCTCCTCTATTTTTATATCAGGGGATGTGGAAAAGGTTATGGGCGCATATATTCTTGAAGTAGAAAAGGGAAGCCTTGCCGAACGCGCCGGAATCGTTTCGGGCGATGAGCTTGTTTCAATCAACGGTAAGCCCATTCGTGATGTCTTGGATTATAAGTTTTATTCATACGATAAGCGGCTGAAAATTGAGCTTCGGAGAAAAAAAGTTAAAATCAAGAAGGAAGAAGGCGAGGACTTGGGTCTCGTCTTTGAAACATACCTTATGGATAAGGCGAAGCGTTGTGCAAATAACTGTGTTTTTTGCTTTGTTGACCAAATGCCGGAAGGAATGCGTGAAACCTTGTATTTTAAGGATGACGATGCGCGAATGTCGTTTCTGCTCGGAAACTATATCTCGCTCACAAACCTCTCTGAGGAAGATGTTGACCGCATGATAAAAATGCGCATAAGCCCGGTAAATATCTCTGTGCACGTTACGGACCCTGAGCTTCGCCGTAAGATGGTGAGAAATCCCCGAGCGGGAGAATGCATGAATATTATGCGTCGCTTTGCAGAAGCCGGGATAAGCCTGAACTGTCAGATTGTCGTATGCCCCGGGTTGAATGACGGAGAGGTGCTGAAAAGCTCTATTTCCGATTTGCTGGCTCTTGGAGAAGCTGTTTCAAGTGTTGCAGTTGTTCCGGTTGGAATAACTAAGTACAGAGATGGTTTGTATCCGCTTGCTCCGGTTGATAAAGCGGGCGCCTGTGAGATAATAAAAACCGTAAATGCGTTTGGCGAGGAAACTGTAAAGACTCGTGGTGAGAGAATCGTTTATGCTGCGGATGAGCTGTACATCAGGGCAGGTATTCCACTTCCCGAAGATGAATACTACGGTTCATATCCACAGCTTGATAATGGCGTTGGGCTTATGACATTACTTCGTTATGAGTTTTTGGCAGCTCTGGGATATACGGATATTCCGGGTAATATTGAGCCATTTACGATAGCAACAGGCATTTCTGCCGCGCCGTTTATGAGAAATTTGATTGACGAATTGGCAAAAAAATGCAATAATATAGATGGCTGCGAAGTGTTTGCAGTTAAAAACGATTTTTTTGGGGAAACTGTGGATGTCGCAGGGCTTGTAACAGGCAGAGATCTCATCAGAACCCTTTCCGGAAAACCACTTTCGAAGAGGCTTCTGATTCCTGCTGTTATGCTCAAACACGGTGAAAATGTCTTTTTGGACGATGTCAGTCTTGCTGATGTTGAAAATGAGCTTGGAGTAAAGGTTGTTCCGGTTGAGAATGACGGAGAAGCTCTTCTTTCAGCAATGCTTGGTGTATAGTTAGGAGGTTTTTATATGGGGAAACCTGTTATTGCAATAGTGGGCAGGCCGAATGTCGGCAAGTCTATGCTTTTTAATAAACTTATTGGCAAGCGTATGTCCATTGTTGAGGATACGCCGGGCGTAACTCGCGATAGGTTGTATGCTGATTGCGAATGGAGTGGAAGGTCATTTAATCTTGTTGACACAGGCGGTATAGAGCCAAAGGCTGACAACGAGATTTTAAAATTTATGCGTGATCAGGCAGAAATAGCAGTTACCAATGCTGACGTTATAGTTTTTCTTACTGATATTCAGACAGGCGTAACGGCGGCTGATAACGATGTTGCAAGCATGCTTTTGCGTTCAAATAAACCTATCGTTCTCGCTGTCAACAAGGTCGATTCAGTCGGTGAGCCTCCTGCGGATTTTTATGAATTTTATAATCTCGGTCTGGGCGAACCGATAGCAATTTCTGCAGTTCATGGTCATGGCACGGGCGACCTGCTGGACAAGTGCCTTGCATTTTTCCCGGAGGATGAAGATTTCGAGACGGAGGATGACCGCATAAGGGTTGCGCTTATAGGAAAGCCGAATGTCGGAAAGTCCTCGCTGACAAATAAAATTCTCGGAGAAGAAAGAGTTATTGTCAGCGACGTTGCAGGGACAACACGTGACGCGGTTGACAGCTCATTTGAAAATGAATTCGGAAGATTTGTTTTTATTGATACAGCCGGAATTCGCAAAAAATCAAAGGTTAACGACGATATAGAAAAGTTCTCGGTATTAAGAGCATCCCTTGCGGTAGAGCGAAGCGATGTTTGCCTTATTATGATTGATGCTCAGGAGGGTGTTACCGAGCAGGATACAAAGGTCGCAGGGATTGCTCATGATGCGGGAAAGGCGTGCATCATCGTTGTAAATAAATGGGATATTGTCGAAAAGGACGACAAGACAATGAAAGCGGAAGAAGAAAAAATCCGCCGTGATTTGTCATATATGACGTATGCGCCTATCATTTTCATATCGGCAAAAACCGGCCAGAGAGTTACAAAGCTCTTTGAAATGATTACTTCTGTATATGCTGAAAGTAAAAAGCGTATAACAACCGGAATGCTGAATAACGTTCTGGCTGATGCTGTTTCACGAGTTCAGCCGCCTACCGACAGAGGAAAAAGGCTTAAAGTATATTATATCACCCAAACGGGAATTCAACCTCCAAACTTTGTTATGTTTTGCAACGATGCAAAGCTGTTCCATTTTTCTTACAGACGGTATCTTGAAAATAAGCTTCGTGAGGTTTTTGGATTTGAAGGAACTCCCATTCGGGTCGTTATAAGGCAAAAAGGAGAAAATGGTTAAATATGGCTATTGGTTTAAAATACGTTATATCTGCAATAATTGCATACCTTCTCGGCAGTCTCAACTTTTCAATAATTATATCAAAGCTTACTTTGAATAAAGACGTCAGAGATTACGGAAGCGGAAACGCAGGAACCACAAACTCTTTAAGAGTTATGGGTATCAAAAAGACCTTGATTGTAATTCTTGGAGATATTCTCAAGGGTGTAGCGGCAGTGCTGATTACAAATGCAATTTTTGCAAATAATTCAGGAGCTCTTGCAAAAGCGATTGCAGGTTTTGCGTGTGTTTTGGGGCATACGTTTCCTGTTTTTTTCGCTTTCCGTGGTGGAAAGGGCGTTCTGACTACTGCTGCGGTTGTCGGATGTTGTGATATTCGCATATGCATAATTGCGGTATTGGTATTTCTGATAATTGTTGCAATCACAAGATTTGTTTCATTGGGCTCAATCATAGCTATTTGGACGGTCCCGATTTTATTCGCTTCATTTTGGGGATTTTCGCCTGACGGGATAATATATGTTTGTTTCGGTGCGATTATAGCGGTTTTTGTTACGGTGCTTCATCGTTCAAACATCAAGCGCCTGATTGAAGGTAACGAAAACAAGCTTAAATTCAAAAAGTAGTATAACCGAGGTGTGTTTTTATGAAAATTGCAGTTATAGGAAGCGGAGGCTGGGGAACTGCTCTGGCGGTAATGCTTGCAAAGAGCGGGAATGCTGTTTCTCTCTGGTCGTTTGAAGATAAAGAATATGAAAGACTTGCAAATGACAGGGAAAACAGAGCGTTTTTGCCGGGTGTCCTGTTTCCTGAGGGGCTTTCGTGTACAAAGGAAATAAGTGTTGCAAAGGATGCAGATATGGTTGTTTTGGCAGTGCCGTCCTTTGCGGTAAGAAGCACAGCTAAAAAGCTTTCTGAATTTGTAAACAATGGTCAGATAGTTATCAATGTTTCAAAAGGTATAGAAAAAAACACATCGCTTAGGCTTTCGCAGATATTAGAAGAGGAGCTTCCACAAAATGCCAAGATAGTCGTTTTGTCAGGCCCGTCTCATGCCGAGGAGGTTGGCAGGGGAGTGCCAACGGCGGTAATAGCAACTTCAAAGGATAAAGTAGCTGCGGAAACCGTTCAGGATGTGTTTATGAATGAGCGATTCAGAGTGTATGTTACAGATGATGTTGTTGGTGTTGAGCTGGGAGCAGCGCTTAAAAACATTATGGCGCTTGCTGCAGGTGTTTGTGACGGTCTCGGATTGGGCGACAACACAAAGGCGGCACTCATGACGCGCGGCCTTGCAGAGATGATTCGACTGGGCGTTGCGCTTGGAGGCAAGGAAGAAACCTTTTCCGGCCTTGCAGGCCTCGGTGACCTTATTGTTACGTGTATGTCAATGCATTCGAGAAACCGCCGTGCAGGCATTCTTATTGGTCAGGGCTTAACATCGGATAAGGCGATTGAAAAAATTGGCGCTGTTGTTGAAGGGTATTATGCGACACAGTCTGCTATGGAACTTGCGAAAAAAGTTAATGTTGAAATGCCGATTACCGAAGAAACATATAGAATTTTATTCGAGGGTGCAGATGCGAAGGAAGCTCTTTTCAGGCTTATGGGAAGAGATAAAAAAAGTGAAAGTGAAACTGCTTGGCAGTAAGCAAACTTTAAAGATGTTCGGAGAAACGGAATGGAAGAACGAATTCAAAAGATAATAGCTTCAAGCGGTGTCTGTTCAAGACGAAAGGCTGAGGAGCTTATACAAGCCGGAAAGGTAAGAGTTAACGGAACTATTGCAAAGCTTGGTGACAAGGCTGATGCGGAAGCTGATGTTGTTGAAGTTTCCGGGCGAGTTATAACAAGCGGGCAAAGATATTATATAATGCTTAACAAACCCCGCGGATACATAACTTCCCTTGATGATGAGCGTGACAGGAAAACTGTAAATGAGCTTGTTGATGTAGGAACACGGATTCATCCGGTAGGGAGGCTTGATTACAACTCAGAAGGCCTCCTTGTTATGACGAATGACGGCGCTCTTACATACAGGCTTACGCACCCATCACATGAAATTCCAAAGGGATATATTGTTACTGTTCGCGGAAAGCTAGAAGATGCGATAACCATCCTTAAATCATCTATTGAGATTGATGGGAGAATGACGCGCCCTGCGGATGTTTCGGTTATCCGAGAAGACTCTGATGGGGGATTGCTTCATATAATTCTCAGAGAGGGACGAAATCGTCAGATTCGCAGGATGTGCGAGGCTGCAAACCTGAGGGTGATTCGCTTGAAAAGAGTGAGCCTTGGAGAACTTGCGCTTGATAAGCTTCCGTCAGGACGTTGGAGACATCTGACAGAACGCGAAGTTAAATATCTGAAATCCTTATAAAAAAGTTCGCAGATTAATATCTGCGAACTTTTTGTGTCAAATATCAGAGATAGCTGTTGCTGTCGGTAGGCAGCCCGTTTTTTTTAAGACGTTTTTCAAGATAATGCTTTATGATCAGGAGGAACACAGAGAAGGTGGGAACTGCAAGGACAACTCCTGAGATTCCGAACAGTCCGCCGCCGAGGAGAATTGAGAAGATTACCCAGAATGAAGACAATCCTGTGGTTTTTCCTACAATCTTCGGAGCAAGCAGGTTTCCGTCTAATTGTTGAAGAACAACTATCATCAATATAAACCAGATTACCATTGACGGTTGGACCATTAGAAGAATAAAAGCGCTCGGAATGGCACCGATAAACGGGCCTATAAACGGAATAAAGTTTGTTATCATAACTATCATACTTATAAGAAGAGCATATTCCATACGGAAAATTGACATAAGTATGAAGCAGATTATACCAAGAATTATTGAATCGAGAACCTGACCGAAAATATAGTTTCCGAAGGTCTCATCAATATATTTTCCGAGCCAAATTGATTTGTCTACAATTTTTTTAGGAAAAAGAGCAAAAAGGCCTTTTTTGATTTGAGCGCCAAAGCGCTCCTTTCCGCTGAGCATATATATCGAGATGACCAGACCGATAAAGAAATTTGAAATCCCTGAGCCGACTGAAAGTGAAAAATCAAATATCTTCGGAAGAACAGAAGAAATATATTGAGTAAGATTCTTAAAAAGCTCCTGCGAAGAGCCGAGTATGCTGTCGAACACGCTTGAATCAAGGTTAAATTTAGCTGCAAAAGAGTCAAAAAAACGGTTAACCGATTTAATGTAAGAGTCTGCATTACGAGCAAGAGTTGACACGCTGTCAATAAGCTGAGGGATTATTGAACCAATAACAAGAGTGAGCAAAAGAAGAACTAAAATGACAATAACAAATATTGAAATTGCACGATTTATTGAGAGTTGCTTTTTTAGTTTTTTAAAGAAAAATTTATTCAGCAGCGCTTCAATAAAGTTGACAGGCCGAGACAAAAGATATGCAATAGCAAAACCAACTATAAAAGGTGTTAATATTGAAAAAACATTACTAACAAACGAAAAAAATTTACCTATGTTTTGAATTGCAAAATAAAAAACAATAGCGACAATAAGAATAATAGAGCTTGTTATTACGCGGTATGTCGCATCTTCTGTCCATTTGAATCTCACAACAGCTTCCTCCAAAAAACTTAGTTGATAATCTGATAAAAGTAATTATAGAATTCGTGCACGATCTTGAACATCACCAAAGTCTATGCTCTTCGTTACTATTTCGATACTTTCCCCAAATAAATTATAAAATCCAATTATGTGCTCTACATCAGTAATTGTTTTCGTTTGACAAGACACTAAAAATACAACGAGAACAGTTGTTATGAGAGTTAATGATGCTTTTTTCATCCAATAACTCCTACTTCTTTTTCTCTTTCACAGTGTTAATTGACGAAATCAACATCCTGCGAATTTGTCCGCAATTATTTACTATTATCTTATATTGCTCATCGTTGATATAATTTGTTCGATTAAGAAGTTCCAACCAATATTCAGATTTATAACATTCTTTCAAGGCAATTTGCATTTTTAAAATAAAATCGTTTGTTCCATGAGCATATTTTGACTCAGATTTTAGCTAAATTAAATTCGCTTTTAGCGTGCGAAGCATACTTAGCTGACGAAGTCAATTTAGCTGAGCTTGCTCAATTTACCTCGCCGTAGGCAAATTTAGCTGAATTCATCTAATAGATGAATTCATTATAGCACAATAGAATTATTGTTACAAGAAAAAAAGCGTACGCTTTTTTTCTTTCCGGCATACAATAAAGAGGACAAGGCTTTGTCCAAAATATGAAAGGAGAGATCGTGTATGCGATGCTTTTCAAATTTGTTTTCCTGCAATCGTTCAGGCCGCAGTCAACAGTGTCCGCTCAGAATGAAGCGTGTTGATGCGGGTGGAAGAAAATCTTGCAGATGTAATTGCTGTGAGAATTGCTGCGAGAATCGTTGCGAGTTTAGAAGGTTTTAAAGCTTACCCCTGCAATGAAGATTGCAGGGGTAAAATATAAAACAAATATGAAATTTGAACAAAAAATATTGTTTGATTTTTTTCTTTTTTTGGTTGACTTTTTCTTTTTCTGTGGTATAATATTTATTGTGATGCGGGAGTGACTCAGTGGTAGAGTGTCACCTTGCCAAGGTGAAAGTCGCGAGTTCGAATCTCGTCTTCCGCTCCAAAACAACGGCTTATTTAAGCCGTTGTTTTTTTGCATAGCGAAAAACCACGCGATAGTTTGAAGTGGTATTTCATTATGTGAAAAGCACCCGGCAGCATTTAAGCTGTCGGGTGCTTTGGCGTTTTTTACTTGGATGTATAAGAACACTACGCATTATCATTTTAGGGGCAAATGGTTTTATAATTTGTGATTTTGGTGGATGTTGATTTTAATAGGCTCATATTTGCCTTAATCTGCTCAACATAAGTCG
>JAZRPO010000048.1:0-12451 GCA_045649265.1 Eubacteriales bacterium | reverse complement strand
GTTAAAACAAGTAAAAATGGCAGGCATTTTTAGCCTGCCATTTTCGATTATTAAATTATTTCGCAAAGCTTAAGAAAGCATCTGCCGAAAGCTTGTCATAGCCCTTGATGAACTCTGAAAGCTCTGCTGCAATCTTCTTGGCGCCGCCAACTTCGTCGCTTTCGATGTTGAGCGGGAGAAGCGGGTCATGAAGCGAGAGGCGTAGAAGGAACCAACCGTTTCCGTGGTCCTTGTCAAGATTTACGCGAACGCCCTCATAATTGCTCGCTTCAAGGCTCCAACCGCATTTTGTTTCGGCAAAAGCTTTAAGCTCGTCAATAACGCTCTGGCCGTATGCCTTAAAGTCGTCAAGCACGATGTTCATTCGGAACTCCACGCTCTCCTTCGGCTCGCAAAGAGTTTCAATCAGTGATTCGAGAGTATATCCCTCGCGCTTTCCGCGAGCAAGCTCAATAAGAAGCTTTGTTACGAGATATGCACCGTCATCGAGGAAGTAGTTTTCCTTTAATGCGCCATGGCCCGACGTTTCAATGGCAAGCTGGCTGTCCTGCCCCTCGTTATTCAATCGGATTGATTCATTGATAACGTTGCGGTATCCGCGCTTGAAGCGATGGTGGATTCCGCCCTTTTCCTTTATGAACGCTGCAAGGCCTGTTGAAGTTATAGAGTCGGTAACAATAGTTGTGCCCGGATGCTCTCTGAGAAGGATTGCCGAAAGCATTGCTATAATGCGGTTGCGATTGAGCTCACTGCCGTCTGAGAGAACTGCACCTGCACGGTCAACATCGGTGTCAAAGATGATTCCGAGGTCTGCGCCGGAGGTTTTTACAGCCTCGGTAATGCTCTTCATTGCCTCTTTATCCTCAGGATTCGGGATATGATTCGGGAATGAACCGTCGGGATCGAGGAAGCGGCTGCCGTCTGTAGTCGCTCCAAGTGGTTTTAAAACCTTATCTACATAGAAGCCGCCTGCACCGTTACCCGCATCAACAACGATTTTAAATCCTTCAAGCGGCTTATCATCGCCTGTTGCGTTTCGGATTTTATCGGCAAGGATTTTTGCATATGTATCCATAAATTCGCCACGGACTATCCTTCCGCCTGTTGCACCGGTTTTTTCATCGCCCTCTGCAAATGCGAGAATTTCCTTGATATTTGCAGATTCGAGGCCTCCGTCACAAGTGAAGAACTTAAAACCGTTGCGGTTAAACGGAAGGTGGCTTGCGGTAATCATAACCGTACCGTCAAACTCATATCCTTCAGTTATTGTCGCCATAAACATCGCAGGCGTACTTGCCATACCAAAATCTGTGACCTCAACCCCCTGCTCCGCCATAGCCTCACAAATAAAGCCCGAAAGCTCTTCGCCCGAAAGACGCGAATCACGGCCTACTGCGACCCGAAGCCCCAAAGTTTTCCCCTTTTTTCGAGAAAGCCATACGGCAAATCCGCGCCCTATATCACGGCTTGCTTCTTCCGTCAATGTGACCGGCTGGCCCTCAACACCTGCAATTGCAACACCTCGGATGTCGCTTCCGTTTTGAAGTTTCTTGTATTCCATTCTATTTTCCTCCATGAAAAATATTTTAAACTTTTGCAAATTTTCTTTATTTATTCTACCACATTTACTTTTGTTTTACAATGGCGACAAATCAAATATTTGACCTTGTCGAAATATACTGATATAATATAAAAGACATTCACATGGGAGGGTATAAATGTATGAACGGAATACAATGTGAATACTGCTTAAACTACGAATATGACGATGAGCTCGGAGATTATTATTGCATTATAGATATGGATGAGGACGATGTCGCAAGGTTTGACATTTTTTCAAAAAAAGGCTGTCCCTACTATCATCCGGGCGATGAATACACAATTGTCAGAAAACAAAACTGATTAAAGGTGTTGCAAGAATAGCTTGCAACACCTTTTTGTAACCTCAAAACCTTTCTCCGCATAAAGTATACCGAGAATATAACTGGGAGTGAACCTTGAATGGAGACACTTAGTCTTTGCAATATAGAGTGTGGAAAAAGCGCAAGAGTTTTGTCGCTTCCTGAAAATGAAGAATACAGCCACCGCCTTTCTGACCTCGGCTTCATTGCGGGAACGGTTGTGGAATCCGTTATGAGAAGCCCGCTCGGCGACCCAACGGCTTATCTCGTTCGGGGAGCTATTATTGCTCTTCGGTGTGAGATATCTGAGAAAATACTTGTTGAGGTGATATAAATGGGCCTTACCAGAGCCTCTGCACATGAGGGGCGGGGAGACATAACTGCGATTGCATCAAAACGCAAAAATAACGAAACTGTTGTTGCTCTTGCGGGTAACCCCAACGTTGGAAAAAGCACAATATTCAATGAATTTACCGGCATGAATCAACACACCGGCAATTGGCCCGGAAAAACCATTTCAAGCGCATATGGCCACTGTGAAAGAAACGGAAAGAGCTTTCTGTTTGTAGATATTCCGGGTACATACTCTCTTTTCCCTCATTCCCCGGAGGAAGTGATTGCCCGTGATTTTCTCTGCTTCGGCAAGGCTGACTGCGTTGTGACTGTATGCGATGCTACATCGCTCGAACGGAATTTAAACCTTGTTTTGCAGATTTGTGAAATTACTCCAAAGGTCATAGTTTGTGTTAACTTAATGGATGAAGCGAGAAAAAAAGGCATTTCGATTGACCTTGAAATTTTGCAGAAGGAACTTGGAGTACCGGTTGTTGCAACAGAGGCAAGGAGCGGAAAAGGGCTTTCCGAAATACTTGATGTGATACCGGAGGCTTGCAGCTCAAATTCTTCGAGAATTATAAGGTATTCTGACGAAACAGAGGCTCTGCTTTCCCCAATTACTAGTATAATATCGGAAAACTCAACCTGTCCGTTTCCTCGCTTTGCTGCATTGCGTTACCTCTGCCGTGACGAGTCTTTTATCTCGACATTTGAGCACGAATACTGTGTTTCGATAAGTCAAAATCAAAAACTACGCAAAGCACTTGCAGCCTCTGATTCATCAAGGCTTTTTTGCGAGCTTTCGGAAAAACTTGTCCTTGAAGGTGAGCGAATTTATAAAAACTCCGTTTCCGGCGGCACCGGATACACTGTGCGCGAGAGGCGGCTTGATAGAATCTTGACAAGCCGCATGACCGGATTTCCCATAATGCTTCTCGGGCTGCTTTTTATCTTCTGGCTGACGATTGCAGGAGCAAACTACCCTTCTGCATATCTCTCCTCTCTACTCGGCGGCTTTGAAGCGCCGCTTCAATCGTTTTTACTTTCAATCAAAGTTCCCGAGGTTATCGCAACAGCGCTCACAGCAGGGGTCTGGCGCGTGCTTGCATGGGTTGTCTCAGTTATGCTTCCTCCCATGGCAATATTTTTCCCGCTCTTTACTTTATTGGAGGATTCGGGGTATCTTCCGAGAATTGCCTTCAACCTTGACCGTGCATTTAAGAAATGCAATGCATGTGGAAAGCAAAGCCTTACAATGTGCATGGGGTTTGGGTGCAACGCGGCAGGAGTGGTTGGATGTCGGATAATTGATTCTCCGCGCGAGAGGCTTATCGCAATACTCACAAACGCCCTTGTTCCCTGCAACGGAAGATTTCCGTCATTAATCGCGATAATTACCATCTTCTTTGTCGGTACCTCCGCCGGAATTTTAAAGTCAGGGCTTGCGTCTTTTTTTCTTGTTCTGATGATTTTAATCGGGATAGGAATGACCTTTTTCGCATCAAAGCTTCTTTCCTCCACCGTGCTCCGGGGAATTCCCTCAAACTTTACTCTCGAACTCCCGCCATACCGCAGGCCGCAGATAGCAAAGGTGCTCATGCGCTCTGTTTTTGACCGAACACTTTTCGTTCTCGGGCGTGCAGCTGCAGTTGCCGCACCTGCCGGGCTTATCATATGGATTTGTGCAAATGTTTCAATAAACGGTGAGACGCTCATATCTTATCTCTCAAGCTTTTTAAATCCCTTTGCAAAGCTCATGGGGCTTGATGGGGTTATCCTCGCCGCATTCATTCTGGGGTTTCCCGCAAACGAGATTGTTCTCCCTCTTGCGATAATGATTTATACAGCCGGCGGCTCACTCACCGAAATCGGCGACTTAAGCTCAATTTCATCGCTTTTGATCGCAAACGGCTGGACTTGGAAAACAGCAATCTGCTTTATGCTTTTTGTGGTTATGCACTGGCCCTGCTCCACAACTATGCTGACAATAAAAAAAGAAGCAGGAAAGCTCCGCTTCACACTTCTTGCATTTTTACTTCCGACACTTTTGGGTGTTCTTTCGTGTATGCTTTTTAATTTCGTTGCAAATTTCTTTTAAATTCCGCATAATAGCCATAAAAGTCAAGCCTTTTATGGCTATTATTTTGTATTTGACTATTTACCAAACTTGTGTTATAATAATTGGCAGTTAATTTTTGTGCAGGTGTAGTTTAATGGCAGAACTTCAGCTTCCCAAGCTGATAGCGTGGGTTCGATTCCCATCACCTGCTCCAGAAAAAGAGCGCTTGCTTGGGCAAGTGCTCTTTTGACTAAAAAATGGGATGTGTTTTTATGTCAGAGACTATTGCGGCTATTTCAACCGCGCCTGTCCGAAGTGCAATCGGGATAATTCGTATATCCGGCGATGATGCATTGAAAATATCATCCAAAGTCTTTTCAGGTGAGCTTTCTTCTCGCCCGCGCGAGATGGTTACAGGCCGCTTTTTATCCGAAAAGGGCGATGTTCTTGATTTTGGAATGGCCGTCTTTTTCAAAGGCCCAAAGAGCTTTACGGGCGAAGATTCCGTTGAGTTCTTCTGCCACGGCTCAACCGCCGTGCTCTCCGCCGTGCTCCGAGCTCTCTTTTCCGCAGGAGCTTGCCCTGCCGAGCCGGGAGAGTTTACGAGGCGCGCGTTTTTAAACGACAAAATGGACTTAACCCAAGCAGAAGCCGTGATTGACCTTATTGATTCTGAAACAGAGCTTGCGGCGAGAAATGCCGCAGAGCAGATGAACGGTGTGCTTGGCCGTGAAATAGCTGAAATCTCAGCTGCCCTCACCTCTGTTGCCGCGCAGTTTTATGCTTTTGTTGACTATCCTGATGACGGAATTGAAGACACCGAGCGCGAAGAGGTTTCAAAATTTCTTTATGATGTTGCAGAGCGCGCAAGAGTGCTCTTTGGCACATTCCAAAAGGGGCACCTTCTCCGCACAGGTGTAAAAGTAGCTCTCATTGGACGTCCAAATGTAGGCAAATCCTCTGTTTTGAATGCTCTTCTCGGCACTGAGCGAAGCATCGTCACCGATATTGAGGGAACTACTCGCGACACCGTTGAGGAAAGCGTTTCAATAAACTCTATACCCCTTCATCTGATTGATACCGCAGGTCTTCGCAATGCAGAAACCGAGCCTGAGCGGCTTGGTATTGAGAGAAGCCGCAATGCTGCGCAATCCTCTGACCTTATAATTGCAGTGTTTGACGGCTCTTGCCCGCTCAACGATTATGACCTTGAGGTTTTATCCATTGCACAAAAAAAGACGAGCATTTGCGTAATAAACAAAAACGACCTCGGCTGTATTGTTGATACAAGGCTCTTTGAAGGGCTTCCTGCCCTTGAAGTTTCCGCAAAGGAAAACCTTGCTATTGACCGGCTTCGCGACCTCATAACCCGGACTGTCGGCATATCAAACCTTGCGTGTGACGGAAAGGTAATCACAAATCCGCGCCATGCCTCTGCCATAAGCCGTGCGACAGATTTGATTGTTTCGGCGGCGGATGCTTTCCGTGACGGTGTTTTTCCCGATCTTGCCGTAAGCGATGTTGAAGCTGCAATAAACACACTTGCCGAAATAACGGGAAGCTATGCTCAGGAATCCGTTATTTCCGAGATTTTCTCACGCTTCTGTGTGGGAAAATAAAGGATTTATACATAAAAAAGAGATGTCTAACGTGCGGCGGCACGTGACATCTCTTTTTTATATTCTTCAAATTTTTCGGGACTTCCGTTAAATACGTTCATATCTATGTATTTTTCTTCCCCAACGTATCCGGAAAGCTGCTCTGTATGCGAATATTGCCAGAACTTCCACTCTCTGCCATCAGGAAGAGAGGGTTTTTTAACAATGTCGCAAATCCAGATATCGCAGTTTTTATATGCGCCGGAAACATAGAGCGTATATGCGCGGCGATTTGTGTAGATAATCGGATAGCTTCCGTACTCCGCATAAAGCCCTTCTACCATTTCGTCAAGAATTTTACGGACCTGTTCTGATGGCGGCGGATTATGTGCGTACTCGCCGTAAAGTTCAAGGTCAATGACAGGAGGAAGCGAAATATCTTCTTTTTTCACGGAGGAAATAAAATTTTTCGCCTGTCCTTTACCGTCGCTCTCAAAGCTCAGGAAATGGTATGCTCCTGCCACAAGCCCGGTTTCTGCTATTTCCTTTATGTTTTTTTCGAAAAATCGGTCCTTATGCGATGTTCCCTCGGTCGCTTTAATAAAAGCAAAGTCTATATCGTTTTCTGCAAGCGTCGCCCAGTCAATATTCCCTTGATATGACGAAACATCAACTCCGCGCACATCGAATTTTTCAAGGGCACGGCGGCTCGTGAAAACAACCGCCTTGTATATAAGAAATGCAGCAAGAAGC
The DNA here is from genome assembly GCA_045649265.1 of Eubacteriales bacterium. GTDB lineage: Bacteria > Bacillota > Clostridia > Oscillospirales > JAAYXM01 > SIG480. The sequence continues at coordinate 5,804 of JAZRPO010000048.1, read as the reverse complement.
AGAATCATTACGGTTTTTGATATAATTTTAACTTTCTTCATATCGTTTCCATAAACCTGTCAAACGCAGAAATGCCTGCTTCCGTGCGCTTGAAGACGCCTGCATCTTTTAAGCATTCAAGAAAAACGTATCCGACTTCACGAAGGAGAATTTCTTCAATACTCTCCTCACTCTTTCTGTTTTCCAACACCCGCTCTGCCCATTCTGCGTGCTTTCTTGTTTCCTCATACGCCGAGAAGCTCTCACCCTTTTCGGCAAGCTGCGAAAGAAGAGCAAGCTCTTTTTTCAAGCGCCCGGGCAAAACTGCAAGGCCCATAACCTCGATAAGGCCTATGTTTTCTCGCTTTATGTGATGAAGCTCCTTGTTAGGATGATATACCCCCATTGGGCGTTCATCTGTCGTTATATTGTTCCGGAGAACTATATCTAGCTCGTATTCGCCGTTTTTCATTCGGGCGATCGGGGTAACGGTGTTATGAGGCTCTCCGCCGGTTTTTGCAAATACAAATACACTCTCGTCAGTATATTCCTTCCACGCTGTAAATATCTTTGCAGCAAGAGAACACAGCTTTTCACGGTCAGGCGTGCGAAGTCTGATAACCGACATGGGCCACTTGACGCGTGCGATACTTACATCCTCATATCCCTTGACACAATACTTTTTCTCCTCTTCCGCACGCTCTATTGCAAAGGTGTATCTTCCGCCCTGAAAATGCTCGTGAGAGAGGATTGAACCTCCGACAATCGGGAGCCCTGCATTTGAGCCTATAAAATAGTGGGGAAATGCATCAATAAAATCAATGAGCTTTGCAAAAACGTTTTCATCAACCTGCATCGGAACGTGTTCATGATTAAACACTATGCAATGCTCATTATAATAAACATACGGTGAGTATTGCAGATGCCAGAGCTTTCCGCAAATTTCAATCGGGATAATTCTGTGATTCTGACGTGCTGCAAAGTCAAGTCTGCCCGCATATCCCTCACATTCGGGGCAAAGCGGACATGCCGGATATCCCGATTTGGGTATGTTTTTCAGTTTTGCAATTTCCTCGGGATCCTTTTCAGGCTTTGAGAGATTTATGGTTACATCGAGAGTTCCATATTCCGTTTCAACCTGCCACTTCATATCACGCTCTATGCGATAACGCCGGATATAGTCCGTATCCTGAGAAAAATTATAATACCAGTCCGTTGCGCTTTGCGGAGCATCAAGGTACAGCTCGCAAAACTGATTTACTACCTCTGCCGGTTTTGGGGTGAGCTCGCCCATGATGCGCGTATCGAAAAGGTCAAACTCTGTGCGGCTGTTTCCGATTATGCCCTTCTCTGCCGCAAAATTGCAAAGAGCCTCAAGAATTTCTTCAAGGTTTTTTCCCGAGCTTTTCTCCTCGCAAAACTCTGAAAGCCCAAGAATGTCACACAGTCTGTTTCTGATATATGTTCTGTCAAGCGGAGAGGTAAGCCCTCTCTCCTCAGCATAATCTATAAGGGCTGATATGTCTGCAAAAATACTCATTTTGAATACCCCTCCGGATGTAATTTATGCCACTTCCATGCAGATCCGACAATGTCATCCAGATTGTTATGGCATGGCTTCCAGCCGAGAATTTCTTTCGCCTTTTCGCTTGAAGCCACAAGCTTTGCCGGATCGCCTGCACGCCGCTCGCAAATCTGTTCGGGTATGGCATGGCCGGTAACGCGGCGGGCGCTTTCAATAACCTCCGAAACCGTAAACCCGACTCCGTTACCGAGGTTAAATATGTCGCTCTCTCCGCCTTTTTGCAGATACTCCACTGCAAGAACGTGTGCATCTGCAAGGTCGGTTACGTGGATATAGTCGCGGACACAGGTGCCGTCCTTTGTGTCATAATCCGCGCCGAAAACAGAAATCTTCTCCCGCTTTCCGTTCGGGACTTGCAGAATAAGCGGAATAAGGTGACTTTCGGGGCTGTGAGCCTCGCCAATCTCTCCGCTCTTATCCGCTCCGCAGGCGTTAAAATACCTGAGCGAAACAAAACGCAGATCGTGCACCTTTGATGCCCACATAAACATTTTTTCCATAGCGAGCTTTGTTTCGCCGTATGGGTTTTGCGGGGTTGTTCTGTCATTTTCAAGTATCGGAATTCTTTCAGGCTCGCCATAAACCGCGGCGGTTGAGGAAAAGACTATTTTATCTATGCCAACCTCTGTCATAACTTCAAGAAGCGTTATTGCTCCGCCAACATTGTTGTTGTAATATTTAATCGGTTTTTGAACGCTCTCTCCGACAAGAGAACAAGCTGCAAAATGGATAACCGCATCAAACTTGCCGTTTCCCAGAACATTTCTCATAAACTCAGAATCGCGGATATCTCCTTCAAAAAACTCAGCTCGCTCATCAACTGCTGCGCGATACCCCGTTTGCAGATTGTCGATTACCGAAACCTCGTGCCCATGCTTTAAAAGCTGCTTGACCGTATGGGAGCCGATGTATCCTGCCCCTCCAAGAACTGCTATCTTCATAACTAATCTCCTCACTTTATTTTAACTCCACCCGAGTTTGAGACAGAAAGAAGCATACACATATTTTTGCCAAGAATACGCTCAATTTCCCGGGTGAACTTTTTCGTGATATGGTTAGGAACAAAAGCTTCGAGAGTTCCGCCAAAGCCGCCGCCCTGGATTCTCACAGCTCCGCTCTCACCGAGAAGCCTCTCGCAAATTGCGAGGGCAAATGCCATAGCCTGATTTTTCTTTTCTCCTGCGGGGTAAATATTTTGAAGATATTTATATGATGAATCCCCTGATTCTTTTATATGCTTTAAAAAACCTTCAAAATCATGATTTTTAAGACACACAGCCTCTTCTCTTGCGCGGCGGCTGTCGTTAAAGTAGTGGATAGCTCGCAGGACCGCGCGGTCCCCCAATGCTTTTCTGACAGAAGCTATGTCGTTATAAAAATCCTCCTCAAGAACCTCGCAGAGAAGCCTTTTGCCGAAAAACTCAGCAACAGCGCACATCTCACGCGGAATATCTGCATATTCCTCAGTCAAATCCGCATGGTCTGCTCCGGCATTGACTATAACAATATCATATCCGTATTCACTGATGTCACATTCAATTTTCTCAACTTTGGCAGGGCTTTGGGAAAAATCAATCGCCGTAATCCCGCCGACCGAGCTTGCCATCTGGTCCATCAATCCGCAAGGCTTTCCGAAGAATTCACGCTCTGCGAATTGCCCAACCTCTGCTAGCTCCTCAGGCGAAAGGCTGACTCCGAATATATCCGAAAGAGCTTTTCCGATGACGACCTCAAACGCCGCAGATGAAGAAAGCCCCGAGCCCGGAAGAACCTCTGACTCGACGTACATATCCACTCCGCAGAGCGAAGCTCCCCGAAGCGACAAAGCCTTTGCAATACCCCTGATAATTGCCGGGGTAGAGTTTTTTTCTCCCTCCTTCACTTCAAGCTCAGAAAGAGAGATTTCAAACTCGCCGTGACCTTCGCAAAAGGCACGAATTGTATTTTCGCCGTTCCGTGCAACAGCAACACGGCTTTCAAGGTTAATCGCCGCTACAAGCACCGGGCCACCCTGATGGTCGGTATGGTTGCCACCAAGCTCTATGCGGCCGGGAGCCGCGTAGATATTTACTTCTCTATCGTTTTTGAATTTTTCTTTGAATTTTATTTCAAGACTGCCATATTTCATCTTCAAAAACTCCTGCACTTTTATTATGCGACAATTAGTCTCTTTTTGCAATCATTTTTTATTTGCAATGAATATATTTTTCTACGTCAAACCATTTTACATTAAACCCTGCCCCATGAGCACAGAAAACGGAATCCGCTGTGTTCTCCACATCACGGTCAGGGTCATACCCCAGCTCTTCAATTATCTTTTCTGCATCAACACAGGAAGAATATCCGTCAAACCGCAGTGAAAAAGATGCCCTTCCGCCTGACGATGATATAATTTCCTCTGCATAATCTCCCAGGAGGCGCGCAGGCGCGCGACCTTTCGTTATCGCAGTTTCCCTCTCAAACTCGGGCGGCATAAAGCTTCCTCCAAGCCTTGGCATATCTGCCATGATCCTTGCCGAGGTCTGGATGTCGCTCCTTACTGTGAAGCTGTAAAACGGCTCAAGAAGAACACTCTCACTGTGCATAAGACTATTTCTGATTGCTCTGTACGTCGCTTCTCTTAAATCGCCGCCCTCAGTGTGCTTTTCATGCACCTTGCCCGCGGTAAGAACATAGCATACGTCGCAAAGCTCACTTCCGGTAAGAACTCCCTTATGCGCCTTTTCAAAAACGTGTGTCCTTATAAGATTTTGCACGGCGCGCGGCAAAATATCCGTGCTGCACTCACTCAAAAAACTTATTCCGCTTCCCGAAGGCGCAGGCTCAATCCTTATATGCACCTCGGCATAGTGCCTGAGAGGTTCAAAGTGACCATAACCTACGGCAGATGTTTTTACGGTTTCGCGCAAGACAACACGGCAAGCACCGAAAGAAACATTGATGCCGAATCTTCGGGCAAGCTCATATGCTATAACCTGCAAGCTTATTTTTCCCATAACGCTTATATCTATTTCATCAAAATCGCGCAGATATTCGACGGCAAGAGTAGGCTCTTCTTCACAAAGCACAAGCAGCTTTTCAAAAACCTCTCGGGTTGAATGCTCTTTTTCAAATGCTACCCTCGCCTTGAATATCGGTGCAATTCTCATTTTTCGTTGGTGAGGAAAGTCGCCGATTACGTCGCCGCAGGAAACATCATAAAGCCCCGAAAAGACGCAAACCTCGCCGGCCTCGGCCTTATTCGCCGGCGTTAACTTTCTTCCGCTTGGAATGCTTATTTCGTCGAGCTTTCGCTCTCCGTGAGGAGTGTTAACAACATCCTTAACTTTAATGCTCCCCGAATTTATCTTGAAATACGCGAGCTTCTTTTCACCGTCATGGCGAATTTTGTAGCAGGTGGCAGAAAATCGCTCATCTTCTTCGCTGGGAAGCATTAAATCGCTTATCATGTCCATGAGCTTATCAATATTCTCGTTTTTAAGCGCCGAGCCGCAAATGCAGGGAAACACCTCGCACTTTGCCACAAGCCTTCGCACCCTGTCAGAAGTTGCGATTGCTCCGCTTGACAAATACTCATCAAAAAGAGCTTCGTCGTGCTCGGCAAGCGTCTCCCAAAAACGCTCGGGATAACTGACAATATTCTTTGAAAGACGCGAGGAAAGCTCAGAAACTGCGTTTTTCACATCTGCCGTCGCAGCATCTGCCTTGTTGACAAAAACAAAGGTTGGAACACTATACTCTCTCAGCAAATGCCAGACTGCCTCCGTATGGCTCTGGACACCGTCTATCGCACTGACGACAAGCAGGGCATAATCCATAACGGATATTGCGCGCTCAGTTTCTGCAAAAAAATCCGCATGACCGGGAGTGTCAATAATTGTTATGCAATCGCCGCCAAGCGATATGCGCGCCGCATCTGAAAACACCGTTATCCCGCGCTCTCGCTCTATGTCGCTGTAATCAAAATATGAATTTTTGTCATCAACTCTGCCAAAGCTTCTTATTGTATTCGTATGGCAGAGTATCCTCTCGGCAAGCGTAGTTTTGCCTGCATCAACGTGTGCGAGGATTCCAAGCGTGATTTTCATTTTCTCACCCCGATTTATCTTACCACATTATTGTTATATAGTCAAAAAATCCGCCAAACGGCGGATTTTTAAATCAGGTTTTTCTGATCATTTTCGTTCTGCACTTCGGGCAGGTTATTTCAATTTTGCCTTTGCCGCGCGGGACACGAAGT
>JAZRPO010000047.1:0-38109 GCA_045649265.1 Eubacteriales bacterium | reverse complement strand
ACAAGTGTTAACTACACCTCCTTGGCTCACAGAACGACATGGCTACGATCCGACTTAGTAATCTTCCGTTGCATTTCAATCACCATGCGCTCTGCATCCTTTTCGTCCTATCTGATTTGCACCGGAGTTTCGGCTTTGCTTATCTTTCAGACTATTGAAAACATCGGAATGTGCACGGGGCTGCTTCCCGTAATCGGGCTCACTCTCCCGCTCTTTTCTTACGGCGGATCAAGTGTCCTCGCCGTGTATATGATTCTCGGCTTAATAAGCTCTGCACGTATGCGTGCTCTGCCTGCAAGACTTTCAAAGTGAGGGGATTTTCTACAATGCTTTCAAAATATGAAATTATTCTTTTCGATTCTGACAATACCCTTTATGACCATAACATTCACGAAAGAACTGCAATTTTTTGTGCTTTTTCGCAATATGGAGCTGAGCTCTCGGAAGAGCAGTACCTCCTTTATAAGAAAATAAACGATGATATATGGAAGGAATTTGAACGCGGAATTTCTCATGAAGGTGGCCCGCTTATCGAGCGTTTCAACCGCTTCTCGGATATTTCGGGGGTTTCGCTTTCCTCCGAGGAGATAAACACACTTTACATCGAAGCTCTCTCAAATCAGTGCTCCCCGTTTCCCGAATCCGAGTCAGTCTGCCGCGAGCTTTCAAAAAAACACACTCTATATATTATCACAAACGGAACCGAAAGTGTTCAGCTTAAACGATATGAAAAAAGCCCGCTCCGCCCATATTTTTCAGGAATCTTCACAGCCGCTTCAATCGGAGTCCAGAAGCCGCGCCCTGAATATTTTGACCGTGTTCTTGAAAGAATCGGCAACCCGCCCCGCAGCAAAGTAATTGTTATAGGAGATTCTCTCACATCAGACATTCTTGGCGGAGCAAACGCAAACCTTGACACCTGTTGGTTTAACCCCGAGCATAAGAAAAACTCGCTTCGCATTTCACCTACATATGAAATAGAAAGACTTTCTGCGCTGATATAAAATCAGCGCAGATTTTCTTTGTCTCTGTTTTTTATAACTGTGTCGGAAAGAAGCAAAATCGCAATCAGGTTCGGAATCATCATCATTCCGTTAAACATATCCGAAAGCTCCCATACACTTTCAGCCCTTAAAACCGTTCCAAACACTACGGCAAGAACAAAAAGACATCTGTAAATGCGTTTTGAAATTTCATGCCCTTTTGATAAATAGAAGGTGCAGCTTTCGCCGTAATATGACCACCCGAGCATTGTGCTGAGAGCAAAGAGAATCGTTGAGATTTCCACAACTGTGCCTCCAAGCCACCCGAGCCGTCTTGAAAATGCGGCACTTACGAGCTGAGCGCCCGAGAGTTGCCCCATTTCCCCAGCACCACAGAGGACTACAACGGCTGTTACGGTACAGATGAGCATAGTGTCTAAAAAGACCTCAAATACCCCCCAGAAGCCTTGCTTTTCCGCACTTTTTGCATCTGCTGCGGCATGGACTATCGGTGAGCTTCCAAGCCCTGCCTCATTTGAAAAAACACCGCGCGCAAGACCAAACCTCAGCGCATGTTTCATCATTGTTCCTGCTGCGCCTCCATAGAGCGCAGATGGTTTAAAAGCTGCTTTAAAAATCCCACTCAGCGCCAGTGCGCTCGCTTTCGGGTCAAGCAACATAACAACAAGCCCCATGCCGACATAAAGGCTTGCCATCAGTGGAACAAGGTACTCCGTAATGCGTGAAATTTTCTGTATTCCGCCGCTTATGGCAAACCCTGTAATAATTGCAAGCAAAAATCCGATGAATATATTCGGGGCACCCGTATTTTTAGATATTATTGTTGCAATCGAGTTTGCCTGATTCATCGCTCCCATGCCAATACAGGCAAGTGCACCAAAAAATGAAAATGCAACGGCAAGCCACTTATACCCCTTGCCGAGCCCGCTTTCAATATAATACATCGGACCGCCATAAAACCCTTTTTCGTTTTTTCTTCTGAATTTTACGGCGAGGAAAATTTCCGCATATTTTGTTGCCATTCCGAAAAATGCAGATACCCACATCCAGAAAACTGCACCTGCCCCGCCTGCAGCAATCGCTGTTGCAACACCGACTACATTTCCGCTGCCGACCGTTGCCGCAAGCGCCGCTGATACCGCTTGATAAGGAGAGATGCCCTTTTTCGTGCTTCTTTCTCTTTTTAGCAACGAACCAATTGTCTCACCCATCCACGCACGCGCTTTAAAAATCTGAAAGCACCTAAGCCTTATCGTCAGGTAAATTCCGCAGCCGAGAAGAAGAAAAAGCATGGGAGCACCCCATACCGTTTTGTTTATTGCACTGATAACGTCATTCATCGGGACACCTCTTCCGTCATTCTTTATGGCAAGATATGTAAAATCGGGAGAAAGTATTACAACCGCATTTGAAAGGTCGTTTTTCAGAGCGTTCTTGCTGCTGATAAAATTTTGGGGGAACATTTAACCGTAGCATAAATCAAGCTAATATATCAGAGTGGATTCTTTTGTTTTATTTCAAGCGTCACCCATCATTGACAACTGAACAACCATCTGCTTTGTCAGCCTATTAATTCCTTGACTTTCCATCTTTCTTATGATATAATTTCCTAAAATTTTGCAAACAAGGTTTTGCAGAGAATATAAAGAGGTGTAATTATGCGTTTTGAATTTCCAAAAGATTTTATGTTTGGCGCAGCATCGTCAGCCGTTCAGATTGAATCAGGTGTTGATGAAGGCGGCAAGGGTGAAGACGTTCTTGACCATTATTGGAAACTTAATCCGGAAAAGTACGGCGATGCAGATCCCAGCAAGTCTGCTGACTTTTACCACAAATATCCTGAAGACATCAAGCTGATGAAGGAGCTCGGGCTTAAATCCTTCCGTTTCTCAATCTCATGGTCCAGAATCTACCCCGATGGTCCCGATAAGGTTTGCCAGGCAGGTATCGATTACTACTCTGACATGATTGATAAGCTTGTCGAAGCTGACATCATCCCCTTCTTTGATCTCTGGCACTGTGACCTTCCCTATTGGGTACTCGAAAGGGGCGGTCTTCTCACTCGTGATTTTATCGATTGGTTTACTACATACGCAAAAACCTGCTTTGAAGCCTTTGGCGACAGAGTTAAATACTGGTCAACGGTTAACGAGCCGAACATAAACGTTACTTGTGCATATTCAACAGGAAAAACGCCTCCGTTCGGCACGGATATGCGTGAAGCTATCACAGCTACCCACAATATGATTTTAGCTCATTACAAGACAGTAAAGCTTTATAAATCAATGAACCTTGGCGGCAAAATCGGCTTTACCAATGATATGCTCTTTATATACGGCAGCACTCCCAATATAGAAGATTGTGACGCTGCTGAGAGACACTTCGCCTGGTATTCTCTCTTCTTTGCTGACCCTGTGATTCTCGGTCGCTACCCCGATTGTCTCACATCCTATCCGTTCCTTCAAGACAAGCTCCCGGAGAACTATCAGCAGGAGCTCGACGAAAACTTTGTAAAGGCTGACTTTGTCGGAATCAACTATTACGCTACTCTTTACTTTAAGTATAAAGAAGACGATATGTTCTGCTATGCTTATGCACAGAAGGACCTTCCTACGGATAACTATGGTTTTACTATCAATCCTCAGGGTATATATGATACAATCATGTATTTCCACAACAGATATCCCGGTGTTGAGCTTCTCATAACCGAAAACGGCATCAGCAGAGCTAAGAGCGGCAATTACGATGAAGATCTTGATGACGGTTATCGAATCAATCATATGCGCGAGCACCTCCGCGGCGTTTCAAGAGCAATCTCTGCCGGTGCACCTGTTAAAGGCTACTACCACTGGTCAATTATGGATACCAACGAGCTTTATGTAAAGGGCTACTCACATATATTTGGCCTTATTCAGGTTCGCTACGACACACTTGAGCGTGTTCCGAGAAAGAGCTTCTATTATTATCAGAAAATTATTTCAGAAAATGCCGTCAACTAACAAAATACATAAGATTTGCCATTGATGCGTTACACATCAGGGAAAGCAAATAAGACGTGCTAAAGAATATTCAATTACCACTTGCTTAAAACGCATATCCCATGTTATCTTATTCATAGCGAATAGGGTGGCGCCTGCCTTTCGGTTTTGTTTCAGCAACTCAACCTTAATACAGGCCGCTCCTATTCGCTATACTTTTTTATTCGCTGTAACGCATAATTGCCTTTTGAATATTACAGCTTCATTTCAAAAGTCGTTTCACTGTTGCAAAAGTGCACTAAAGCTTATATAATTATGGTGTATGGGAGGTGATACATATGAAACGGACCGTCGCTTTGATTCTGATTTTCTGCATATCTGTTCTTTTCTTTTTAATACCGACAGCTGCAGAGGGTGAAATTTTTGTTGCTGCGGGCAATACCGTTCTTCCCCTCAACTATGCCATGCCAATAAAATCAAGTGGCGTGTGGTATGTAGATTATCAGTGCTTCTCGCAAGGCACGCTTGAAGTAAGCACCTCCTACAACGCAGCAGAGGGAAAGCTGGTTCTCTACAACTGGGACACCACCCTGATTTTTGACCTCAACACAACCACGGCATACACCACCAACAACGACGTTCAGTATAAGGCTGTTGCCGTTGCGGCATCAGGCTCGGTTTACGTCCCCCTCCATTTCACCTGCCAGATTCTCGGGCTTGAAGCTTCATATGATTCTACCATTCCGCTTATCAGAATAAACCGCCCGTCAGACATCCCAAACAATATGTTCAAATACATAGCAAAAAATGAAATCCCGAACATTCTGGCTGAATATAATAAACGAAAAGAACAAGAAGAGAAAAGCAAGCAGGATGAAGTTCAGGACAGTACAACCCGCACGCTGCGCCTTTCCTTCAACATTTCGGATGGCAAAAACTTAACCGCAATTCTTGATTCTCTGTCAAGATATGGATTGCGCGCCACCTTTTTTATAGCTTCGGATTCCATTTCAGATAACGGTGATGCTTTGCGCCGTGCTGTTGTTCAGGGCCATTCGATTGGGATTCTTGCATCAAATATCGATGATCTTTCTATCGCAAACAAAAAGCTTTTCGATGTTGCAAAAACAAAAACCCGCCTTGTGCGCTTTGCAGATGGCTCTTCTTCCCTTTCGGGAGAGAGCGTTCAAAAGGTAATCGCCGCAGGCTACCGCATATGGGATTTTAACCTCGCACCGCAGGGCACGGCATCGCAGATATATTCTAAAACCGTCGCCCACCTTAAATCCACCTCACGCTCACCGGTTATTGCGCTCTCTGATACATCAGCAAGCATCAGCTCACTTTCGAGAATTTTGCATTATCTCGATTCTCAGAAGATTTCTTCATACACGATAAATCTTCTTGACACTCCGGTAAACCAAATTTCCGAAAGACGATAAACATAATAATAAAAAAGAGCAGAAACGAAATCTTCCGTTTCTGCTCTTTTTTATTTATTTTATTATTCTTCGCAGTCACATGTGCAGCCGCCTTCGCAGTCGCAATCGTCACCACAGCAGCAATCATCTGCATCAAATTCGAGGTCTTCTCCGCAGCCCGGACACTGGATGCTGCCAAGCGCAAGGATATCCTCATCTACCATAATCGAATCGCCGCAGGTCGGGCAGACAACTTCATAATGAAAATCGTCACACTCGCAATCATCGCCGCAATCACAATCATCAAAAGCGCCCTCAAGCTCGAGGAGCTCTTCAGCAACCTCATCAAGCTCATCGCTCATGCTGTCAGCAAGAACTTCAAGGTCGGAAACCGATGCTGCAAGCTCATCAATAACATCAACAATAGCAACAAGGAGCTTTCCTTCTTTTGTGTCTGTACTGATTTCAAGCCCGTCACACAGGCCACGCAGATATGCTGTTTTCTCGACTATATCCATTATTTGCTACCTCCAAAAAACTTACTTCGCACGCTCAAGGTATTCGCCTGTTCTTGTATCAATTTTAATCTTGTCACCGATGTTGATAAAGAGCGGAACGCGAACCTCAGCACCTGTGGAAACAAAAGCCGGCTTTGTAACGTTTGTAGCGGTATCACCCTTGATGCCCGGCTCGGTTTCGGTGATTTCAAGCTCTACAAAGTTAGGCGGCTCAACGCTGAAAACGTTGCCCTTAAATGAAAGGAACTTAACTGTCATGTTCTCCGTGACAAACTTAAAGCTGTCCGGCAGCTTATCAGCATTGAGCGGCTCCTGCTCATAGGTTTCTTCATCCATGAAGTAGTAGAGCTCACCGTCATTGTAAAGATACTGCATATCCTTTCTCTCAACAAATGCCGGCGGGAACTTATCAGTCGGGTTAAAAGAGGTCTCAACAACAGCACCCGTAACAACATTGCGGTACTTCGTACGAACAAACGCAGCACCCTTGCCCGGTTTTACGTGCTGGAACTCGATAACCTGCATTACCTGTCCATCCATTTCAAATGTCATGCCGTTTCTGAATTCGCCTGCAGAAATCATATAATAATCCTCCGTTTTCGTCTGTAAATCTCTTTATATTTTACATTATATTGGCTAATATTGCAAGAAAAATTTTTGCACTCAGATTATTTGACACAACGCGCGGACTCCAAGCGGATAAACCTCTTTGCCAAATCCGCAAATCACACCTGCGCAAACCGCGGAAATAACCGAGTTGTGGCGGAACTGCTCTCTCGCGTGAATATTGCTGAGATGCACCTCAACACACGGAAGCGAAATTGAAGCTATTGCATCACGGATAGCTATGCTGTAATGGGAATATGCTCCGGCGTTGATTACGACGCCGTCATACCCCTCCTCTTTTGCGCGGTAGAGAAAATCAATTATTTCACCCTCGCAATTTGACTGGTATGCACAAATCTCCACATCAAGCAAAGCTGCTTCTTTTTCCGTATATGCAACAATGTCCGACAGCGTGTCTTTGCCGTAAATCTCAGGCTGGCGTTTCCCAAGATAATTCAAGTTCGGCCCGTTTAAAATCATTATCCTTTTCATATTATTCAAACACCCTCCTTTTCCCGAGCGGCCTGACCTTGATTGCAAGGATTCCGCACCGCTTGGCACCAATGATATCAGTTATCAGCTTATCGCCGACGAGTGCAGTTGTTTCGCACGTTCCCCCAAGCTTTGCCATTGCTTTTCTTATTGTTTTCCGACTTGGTTTTCTGCTCTTCCAGTAATAATCCACGCCAAGCGGAGAACAGTATTTTTTTACCCTTTCCTCGCCGTTATTCGAAACCACGGCAAGAGAAATTCCGTTCTCCGAAAGCGACTCTGCCCAACGGCAAATTTCTTCACTGGGAGTTGCGTGCTCATACATTGCCAGGGTGTTGTCAAGGTCTGCAATGAGCACTTTCACGCAAAGAGCGGAAAGCAACTCACCCGTAAGCTCATATATGTTTTCAAGCTGTATGTCAGGTTGTAAAAAGGAAAACATAACCGCCTCCTGATACATTCTTTTAGTTTGCATATTATCGCAGTTTTTAAAATATGAGTATAACAGGAAGTATTAAACCTGTCTGAAACCTCTGCCGATTATTTCACTGCTTGTTGTTATAATAATAAACGCATGAGAAGCAATCGTTCTATTACTTGGAATTATAACATATAAGTGTATTTTTTTCAACAGGAGATGAAGCAAAATGGACATATATTTACTTTACTCGCCGGGAGAAACTCCACTGCACTACAAGCGAAATCTTTTAACAGGCAGCCTGACATATATCGCACGCGAAAGCTCTTTATTAAAGGCAAAAAATCCGGATATTAAAGTCTGCGATTTAATAGTCGTTACGTCAAACGGAGCTGATAGCACCGTTACTCCTGCAATATATGATGAAGCGCGAAAAATGAGCTGTCGGAAGGTTTTTCTTGATTTTCAAAGCGCGACCTCCTCATTTTCAGAAATCTGCGCCTCACTTCTTCAGCGTGGCTTGATTGTATTCTCTCCTTTTTGGCAGGAGGCAGAAAACGGACTCGTCCCTGTTGTCGAGGGCGCAGTTTCAGGCGGGTTTCTCTCCGAACTGTTTCAAAAAGTGCACAGCAGCTCGCCAAACTTTGCAGTTTCACTAAATCCGTCATTTTGCGAAATTTCACTTCCGGCGAGCAAGGATAACTGCCATTTTCTTTCCCGGCAAGAGGTTTCTTTGCGAATCTCCCGCTACTGCCCCGATATTTATTTTTCGCCGCAGATGCAATGCAAATACTTCGTCTACAATCCTGATGGCGATTCTGTTCGTCTGGTTCTTTTTGATGACGCAGAAACGATTTCTTCAAAAATCCGCCTTGCGAAAAAGCATGGCGCAAGCCATGCCTTTTTTGTTTATTCGGAAATCCGCGATATTGTGAGCGAAATAGTTTTTTAGCTCTCAGAGCCTTTTTCCATAAGAGCCTGACACAGCTCCTCATCAGGAGTTGCGTATGCAGTATAGTAGTTTGTATATATAACCCGGCCCGGAGCTGCGCCCTGAGGCTTTTTAACGAATTTGACCTGCGTATAGTCAACCGGCACGTTTATCGAATTTTTCGCCCTTGAATATGTCGCTGCAATAATGGCGGCTTCCGTAATCGTGCGGTCAGGAAGCTCTTCTCCGGAACATTCGATTATGACATGCGACCCGGGAATGTTCTTCGTGTGGAGCCACAAATCACCTTTGAGCGCGCTTTTTAAGGTGAGCGCATCGTTTTGCTTATTGTTCTTGCCGGCATAGATCACAAAGCCGTCACTCGAAACAAAGCGATATGGCGCGAGTGAGCGTGCTTTTGGTGTTTTTCGCGCATTTCCGGTCTTTTCAAGATACCCCGTTTCGCAAAGCTCCTCTCTGATTTCGGCTAGAGTTGCCTCAACCTCAGCTTTTTCGATGCTTTCAAGAACACTTTCAAGATATATAAGCTCCTCTTCACCGTCACTTATCTGCTTTGTGAGATATTTTTCCGCATTCTTCATTCTTCTGTATTCTTTGAACAGTTTTTCGGAATTCTCCTGCGGAGTGAGGCGGCTATCCAGCTTAATGGTTATCTCCTCCCCATTCGAAAAGTAATTCTCCGCCTGAAAAGAGGACATCCCCTTTTCAAGCCTGTAAATGTTTCCGGCTATAAGCTCGGCTTCCTCACGGAGTTTTTCTCTTCTTTGGGCTTTTTCAAGCTCCTGCCGTTGCAATCCGAGCTTGCGCTCAGTTCTTGCAATGGCGGACTTTACAACCTGAAGAGTCCCTTGCGCTTTTGCGCGCATACCTTCGTTTCTTTCTCTTTGCTCGTAAAAGACAGAAAGTGTATCCGACAGAGAAGCCTGCATTTCGCATCGGTAGAGCTCACCATACTGCATTATCGGTATAAACGAAAACTCAACCGGCTTTTTGCCGTCAAAAATTATGCAGGGTGACGGATTGGTCCTTGAAATCTCAAACAGCACTCCTGCCATATTTTCTCTCTGCGCCGCCGAGAGCTCAGACATATGAAGCGACACATCCCCGCATGCCCGAAAGACAATCTCGCGGCAGATGAGCGGAGAGAATCCAGCAAAGGTAGATAAAACCCATTTATCACAAGTAATTTCTTGCTTTTCCTCCGTTATCATCCGAAGAAGCTCTAAGCGCTCTGCCCTTCCTGCAGCCGTCTTGCCCTGACTTGGAGGAAGCTCATAAAAGAGCCCGGGAAGAACCTGACGTTTTTCGCTCATCGCTATATCAACACGCTTTAAGCAATCTATAATTCTGTCATTCTCATCGCGCAGAATAATGTTGGAGTGCCTCGCCATAATCTCGCAGGTGAGCGTCCTTCGCGACAAAACTCCCATTTCGTCATTGACTTCAAAGCAAATATCTATAATTCTTTCGTTTTCGGGAGCTGTGACAGATATAATTTTTCCGTTTGTAAGATGTTTTCTGAGAAGCATACAGAACATCGGAGCGCTTGCGGGATTTTCACGGGTCTGTGATGTAAGATGCACCCTCGGAAAGCTTGCGTTTGCAGAAAGAAGGAGTTTTTTTCCTTTTACATTCGGCCCGCGAAGCGCAATAACTATATCATCGCGTGCAGGCTGATGAATTTTATCTGCACGCGCCCCGCAAAGAAGCGGAGAAAGTTCATTTGCAAGTTTCGCTATATAGCTTGCATCAAGTGGCATAAGTATCTACCTTTCAAAACTCGTAAAATAGCTTGCGGTGTCGGTGTTGCTCTCCGCAATGCTGACAGAAATCCCGGGGAAATGTTCTGATATAACATCCCTCAAACGAGGACAAATAACGTTTTCAGTCGCAAAGTGGCCCGCATCAACAACATTCATCGAAAGCTCACGTGCCTGCAAAAACTGACTGTGCTTTATATCAGAGGTAATGACTGTATCGCATCCGAGCCGCTCTGCTACTTGAATATACTCACCGCACGAGCCGCCGCCTACCGCAATTTTTTTGACTCCACGCCCGGAATCGTAGTAACGAAGCCCCCGACACGAAAGCTTTTTGCAGATTTCGGGGATCAGCTTTTGCATCGTTGTTTCACAGGCAAGCTCGCCATATCTGCCGCCACCTGTAATGCCGTCCTCCTTCGGTTCTATCGGAAGTGGATTTTTTATACCAAAAAGCTCGGCGAGCACGTCGTTCACTCCGCCACTTGCAAAGTCAAGGTTTGTGTGCATACATATGGCCGAGAGCCCGTTTTCAAGCATCTCAACCACGCACCTACCCGTTATATCGCAGTCCGTCACGGTCTTTCGCTCTCCAAAGATAATCGGGTGATGAGAAACTATCAGCTCTGCACGTTTTTCCACAGCTTCCCTGATGACCTCACTCGTTATATCAAGAGCTACTATAACCTTTTTAACCTCACGCTTTCCCCGCCCGACAAGAAAGCCGGGATTATCATAGCTTTCAGCGAGAGATATTGGAGCTGTTTTTTCAAGAACTTTCAAAATATCAAGGACGGTTATCATAGCGTTTCCCTCACTTCCGAAAGAGAGCTTAAATCCCGCTCTCTCTGAGTTTTTTCGTTTTCATTCATAACACCCGCCGAAACGCGGCTTCTAAACTCGCGGCAAAGCCTCGCTGCAACAGAATCTGCATATTCCTTTGCCAGAGGCTGCGAAAGCCCCGCATGGCTTATGTATTTTTCATACGGGAGAAATTCTGCCTTTCCGGAAAATCGGGCAGAAATAACACAGTACATATGCCTGTTCTCTTTTACAAAGCGCTCTGCAAATATCTCAAACCCGTTTTCGTACAGATATTCTCGCAAAAGCTCTGACTTGGTCATTGGTTGAAGCACAAGAATGCACTTTTCGCGCGTCCACTCCGCCCGGGAAATTATTTCTGCAATAGTCTCGCCGCCCATCCCTGCGATTACCACGCAATCATGGTGAGAGATTCCGCAAAGCCCGTCTGTCAGGACAGTTTTTATTCTATCCTCAAATCCGGCGGCTGAAATCTCGCTCATCGCATTTTCAAGCGGGCCACGGTTTATGTCGCTTGCGGTAATTCTCTTTGCACGTCCGCACCGGGCGGCATAAATTGAAACATATCCATGGTCGCAGCCGCAATCAACAAGCGTTTCACAAAACGGAATGGCCTCCGCAACAGCAAGAAGCCTTGGCCCAAGTTCTCTGTTCAAAAAATCTCCCCCATAAGAAAAATTGCGTGTCTTCAAAGGAGACACGCAACCTTTTGTTCTTACTTTTGTTCAAGGTGATTGTTGAGCTTTTCTAAAAGAGCATCAACATCGACCCCATGAACCGCACACGCTTGTTCGAGAGTTTCTCCTCGTGCAGAGGGGCAACCAAGGCAGTGCATACCTATTTCGAAAAAGTAGGGTGCTGTCGTAACATCCATATCAAGAATATCACCAATGATAGTATCCTTCGTAATCTTTGACATAAAGCAAATCTCCTTTCGCTCATTTATGAATCTATTATATATCCGCTTTATCTATTTTTCAAGTATATTTTACTTATTTTTCTCCCTCGATTTCATATGGAGAAAGTCAAGCGCATCAGAAAGCCCTCCCACACGGTCTATAAGCCCGATATCGACAGCCTCCCGCCCGTATATCACGGTTCCGACATCAGTTGCAAGCTCTCCGACTTTGAGCATATATTCACGAAAGGCGGCAGCTGTCATTTTTGAGTGTTTTTCAACAAAGCTTGTTATTCTTTCCTGAACGCGCTCAAAATAGTTAAAGGTTTGCGGCGCACCCACTACGACTCCGCTCATCCGCACGGGATGAATTGTTATGGCGGCGCTTTCTGCAATTATTGACTTATCTGCCGCAACCGCAAGCGGAACTCCTATTGAATGACCGCCGCCGAGGATAAGTGATGCTGTCGGCTTTGTCATCCCTGCAATAAGCTCTGCTATTGCAAGCCCTGCCTCAATATCTCCTCCGACAGTATTGAGCATTATGAGAAGCCCGTCAATATCGTCATCCTCCTCAACTGCTGCAAGCGCCGGGCAAATATGCTCATACTTTGTTGTTTTTGTATCGCTTCCGAGAACGGTATGCCCCTCAATCTGACCAATGATTGTTATGCAGTGTATATTGCCCTTTTTCCCCCGGGTTACAACCGATCCCGTTTCCAATATTTCTTCCCGTTTTTCCTTTTGATTATCGCTTTTTTCCGACATATTCTGCCCTCCATTAACTTTCTCTGAGTATTTTGAGCAGATATGTAAATAAAATACATTGCTTTACTTGAAGTCACTTCTGCAAAAATAAAAAGCAAGCGCATTTTGCTTGCTTTTTGCTTCTGAAAAATACTTTTCATATCACTGCAACTGATGCTTTAAGACTGTGACAATTTGTGACAAAACCTCATAGAATAATTGACAAAGCGCCCTCTAAGTTATATAATCAAGTTGTGCAAAGCGCTTCAATATCAATCATCTGAAGGGGGTATTATCAATGGCCGAAGGTCATCGCGAGCGACTTCGCCGGCGTTTTGATGAAGAAAACATTGATACCATCCCCGATTATATAGTCCTTGAACGTATGCTCCAAGGAATTATAACCCGCCGCGACACCCGTGAGCTGGCCCGGACTCTTATCAGAGAGTTCGGAGGCATTCCTCAGGTTCTTGATGCGCCTGTTGCTGAGCTTTGCAAGGTCCCCGGTATGGGAGAAGTTGCAGCATCGTATATAAAGCTCATCCCGAAGTTTTACAGAAGATATTGCCTTGACAAATGGGAAAAGCCGCTTGTCTTTTCACACGTTGACAGTGCAGCGGAATACCTCTCAAAGCATTTTATAGGATATAACAACGAAGTTCTTATCGTTATGTGCCTTGATGCAAACAACAAGCTTCTTGCTTGCCGCCCTGTCTTTGAAGGCTCTATAAATGCTGTGGATATCAGCATCAGGAGAGTTCTTGAATTTTCACTTGCCTTTAATGCAACAAGAGTAATAATCGGTCACAACCATCCTCAGGGAGATGCTCTCCCATCAATAGACGATATTCAAACCACGCATCAGCTTTACAATGCATTGATATATGCGGGCATCCGGCTTGATGACCATATCATAGTCGCAGATAATGACCACATCTCATTTGCACAAAGCGGAATTCTCCCAAATCTCAATGACCCTGAAAAGCTTGATACGATAATCAATAATCTTCACTTATATGATCCGGTGGCAGAAGAAGAAGCTCCGGATGCTTTACATAGTATTTAAAAAGCTTTATCGCCGATGCAAAATAATATCCGTCGCATATACGCTCATCAAGAACGAATCTCATATTTATCACATGGCGAGAGTTCACTTTTCCGTCACGGCCGACTTCGTTAACTACTTCTTTTCTGCCTATCGCCATAAATGCCGATGTCGTTCCGAATTCATACAGGTGGTGATAGACCGGACTTAGGCCTATCGACCCCACATTTGTTACAAAAACGGACGAATGAAATGGGCTGACCCTGTTTATAATCTTCGGCATGAGCCCGAAAGCATCCAGCGAGCGCAAAAGCCAGACTACAAACTTTATAACAAAGCCGGGAAGTGCGCTTAAAATCTTTATCGTTATATCGGTGTCGTTGCCCCTGCTTTTTTCGTCCTCTGCCTTTGCTTCTGCAAGGGCAGAGTTGAATTTTTCTACAACGTCACGCAATGTATCGTTTTCGGAAAATTCCGGAGTGAGCTGTCCTTCTTCGCCGTTTTCATCCATAAGCTTTTTTATGGTCAGCGATACTCTGATATAGCTTCTCGCAAAAATTTTTCGCCCGCTGACAAACCGGTTTATTCTCGGGCGCTGAACAATCGTTCTTACAAGTGCCGCCACAAAAAAGTGGTACATCGACAGCCCGGGAATGCTTTCTCTGTTCTTTACTATAAACTTCCTGAGCCCTGAAATATCAACCTGCTCATCAAAAAAAATCTGACTGTCAAGCCTCGTTCTCATAATGTGCGGGATGAGGTGGAAAGTCGGGTCCATTTCGCGGACACGGAACCCGTCGTATCGGTCTCCCAAGCGGCGTTTTCTTTTCTTTGTTTCCGGCATATTTCACAACCCCCATTGTTTTTTATACCCATACTGTTTACTTAATATTATACTGTTTTTTATTTACTTTTTCAAGGCTTCTGTTTTTTGCCCGAGCTTTCTCGGCGCTGCACTTTTTGCACGACGGCGGCGAGTTTTGCGGGATGACTCTTTTTTTACTCGTTTTTCATAATAGCTCTCTGCTCCCGCTCCGGCTTCATATATAAACTTTGTAACTTCATAAACGCCTTCTCGTTTTACCGCCTTTAAGCGACTGACAAATCTGCCGTGCTCCTGACATGATGCAAGGGTAACATACCTGTCATTTCCCTCTGGCACCCATTTGTGCTTGTCGGTACATAGTTGCTTGCACTCGGGGCATCTTATATCAGAGATGTCGGAATCTGCAAATATCTCCCGGCGCGCCGACACCCCTCCGTAGACCTCGCACGAAAGTGGCTTGTCCTCATTGAAAATCGCCGCTTTTCTTGCCCTCTGCATAAGCTCCGCAATCCCTAGCGGAATGTCAAGATGACTTGCAACAAGCACGGTATAGTATGCATCGTTAAGCGCATCATGCATGGGCTCTTTGGGCTGTATTCCGAAGTGTTCAACAGCGCTCAGAAGAGATTTTTGATTCTCTCCCGATGAGGTCTGCATATTATAAATTGTTTGAAGGTCAAACCATTTGTCAATCCAATCGGAGTTATTGCCATACATCTCAATGTTGCGGCGAAGCATGCGGATGTCATCCGGCCCCCAGGTCAGAAAAACAAAACCCTCTCCACACCAGGTGCGAAGTGTGTCAATCGCCGAGCAGAACTCTTCTCCGTGAGTGAGGTCCTCCTGGCTTATTCCCGTTATCTGCCTGACCTTGCGGTGAATCAGCTTATAATATTTAGGTTTTACATTGAGTTTGAGCGCATCTGCAATCTCAAACTTGTCCGTAAGCTTTATGGCACCTATCTGAATAATCTCACCGTAAAGCTTGTTGCCGGTTTTATCCGCAACAACGTCCTTGTTTGAGCGCGCCTGGTTCCACTCAAGATCTAAAATAATATACGTCACTTGCACTACACGTCCTTAAATAACCTTCCTGATACATTATATATGTATTATACCTTTCTTGCAAGTGCGTTTTTTGACAATATCAGACTTTTAGTGCACTCTATTCTATAATTTGTAATCGAGGTGTTTTTGCTTTGAAAAAGAAAACTGATTGGAAAAAAACAATAGGTTTTTTTGTTCTTTTTACTCTTGTTTTTTCGATAGTTTACTCTATCGTGAGAATAGCTACAGCTCCCGTAACGGGCAGCGGATCTGAAAGTGAGCACCTTCGGAGTGATTATGTCCTTATGCTCATTCAATGTATTCTCGGGCTGCTTGTCATAGGGCTTCCGGCATTTCTGGAAAGGAAGTGGTCCTTTGCAATCCCTAACTATATGTATATTTTGTATTTTATCTTTCTCTATTGTGCGATATATCTCGGAGAGGTGCGAAGCTTCTATTATCTCATTCCTCATTGGGACGATATTCTCCACGCTTTCTCCGGCGCAATGCTCGGCGCATTCGGCTTCACGCTTGTTTCAACACTTAACTTCTCTGAAAAGGTAAAGGTTGAACTCAGCCCGCTTTTTGTCTGTCTGTTTTCCTTCTGCTTTGCGCTGGCAGTAGGTGCCGCATGGGAGATTTATGAATTTACCGGAGATTCTCTCTTCGGGCTTAATATGCAAAAATTCAGAACGGCTGACGGTACTCTCCTCATAGGTCAGGATGCACTTTCTGACAGTATGAAGGACCTTATAATTGATGCAGTCGGAGCTTTCATTGTCGTAACAATCGGCTATCTTTCGATGCTTGAAAAAAAGCGGAAAACAAAATAAGAAATAAAACGAAGATATACTCTTGTATATCTTCGTTTTATTTTGCAGTTTTTAAAATATGCGAAAGCTCTTTTCCAAGGAGCTTTATGGATTCGATTGCCTCGCCGATGGAGTTTGCGCTTGTTCCCACCTCAACAAGCATTGACCCCTTCGTTGCATGCATATTAAATCGCTCTTTGCGCAGGTTTATCGGCCGCATTATGTCGGGATATTTGCTTGACATTGCCTCTTGCAGCTTTACTGCAAGCTTTAAGTTTTCTGCCCAATCAGGGTGAGGAAGCCCACTCTCGCCGGTTGACATTACAAGCATCATCTGTGCATATCGCTTGCCGTTAATCTCCGCAACTGTTCGGTATTTTGTTCCGTCGGAGTCGGTCATTGCATCCCGGTGAACATCTATGACCACCTTGATTGACGGATTCTTTTTAAGCGCTGCAGCAATTGCATCAAGAGTTCGCGTATATGAGCCGTTATATGATGGGCTGTCATATATATTCCTGTCGTGCAGAACCGGGATTCCGTTTTCTTTGAGCACTTTTTCAAGCTCATCTCCAACACGTATTACGTTATATCTTTTATCCGATGTCCTCTCAACATCCGTAAGGGCATAGCTTTCCTTTCCCTGCGGGAAATAAGCCTCGCTGCCATGTGTATGAACAATCAGCACGTATGGTCCTTTGCCTGATAGCTTAAACGGAAGCTTTGCCGAGAGAAGCCATTTTAAATCTATTCCCTTTCCGCTTTCGTTTTTAACCCATATATTGCTGTGCTTAACATACCCCTTTTCGGATTTGGGGCTTATGGTGATATCCTTTACGGGATAGATATTTGCCTGTTTTCCTCCACCGGGTATATATTCCCATACAGTCAACTCTTCTTCTGCTGCTTCTTTCTCAACTCCGTCCTCGGATGATTCCGGAGTTTCCTCCTTTGAAAAAGCAGTTTCTGACACAAGAATCTTCATGATGTCCGGAGAGTCCTGTCTTTTTACAAGCTGAGTTTCGTTCGAAACTACATATCTTAAAAAGTTCTCATTCTGCGACAGGCTGTCAATATATTCTTCTGCCTTTTCCTCTGCGTAGCTGCCAGAGAAAAATCTGATCATAAGTGCTGATGCGATAAAAATTACTGCAAAAAGCGAAAATCCTCTTTTCCGTTTTAGCTTTCTCATATGCATAATGCCCTCCCTGAAATATTCAGACAGTAAATTATATTAGAGAAAAGCTAAAAAAATGAGCCGGAATACGATGAAAAATCATATTCCGGCTTTTAAATTTTTATCTCTTGGCACGGCGCGTGTTTGTGCGGCGTTCGGAATATTGCCTTATTCCCGAAATCTTGCTGTCGCTATCCTGCATAAACTGCTTTAATTTATCTTCAAAAGAAAGCTCCTCACGCTTTGGCGCCGCATGGGCTATCTTTGAAAAACTGTGTTGCGGACGAGCCGGCTCCGGCATAGCCTTGCGTATGGAAAGGCTTATTCTTCCCCGCTCATCAATACCAATTACCTTTACCTTTACCGTCGCACCTACCTGCAAATGCTCGTTTATGTCATTTACGTACGTGTGTGAAACCTCGGAAATATGTACCATGCCATTTACTCCGTCTTCAAGCAAAACAAATGCACCGTACTTCATGATTGACGTGACCTTTCCTTGACAAATAGCCCCTACCTCGAACCCCATACTCTGTTTGTTTCCTCCTTCGTATTTTTAACGGATAGCATCCCCAATGCTAACTTCCCGATACATCTACGAAAACACGTTCATTGGGAGCCGCATAGCCCTGGCTTTGCGCCTCTCTCTCAACGTATGCATCATCTATCTCGGCTGCAAGCTCCTGCTCGATTTTTGCTTTCTTCATAGATTCTGTAAGAATTATTTCATTTGTTTTTGCAGTATCTTCATTGAAGCGGTTGACTTTTACCTGGTTTGAAATAATCGTCACCGAAGCGTATACGACGAACACAACCAGGAGAATTTTAGGAAATATGCTCTTTTTTCTTTTTTTCCTCGTTGCCACTTTTATCAACCCTTCCTCTCTTGTTTTGTTTTCTTTTTGCCACCTTTGCACAAGCCCTTCGCTTTGCTTTTCTTCCGAAATCTCTGAGCCATACCAAAAACAGATACAGAGGTTTTGTAGAAATTTGCAAAAGCCTTATAAGTAAATCCGACGTTCCTTTAAGAACCTTGAAAACTATTTCACTTGCTGCCGCACGGTATACAAAAGCTCCGCAGAAAATGCCGACCAATACATACCATCTCATCTTGCCACCCGACACTGTCAAAATAAACGCAAAGAGTGCAATAGCCGTGACAATCCAAAAAACAGCATCGAAAAGGCCTGTGACCCATTTCTTTTTGCTCGTATATGTACGTATAACTTTCAGCAAGTCAAAAAAAACACCTGCTCCGATACCGAGAAGCGCGGAGTAAAGAAATTCTATCATTTGAACCGAAACCGCATTCTCCACAAGGCTTTACCCGCTATCTGAAAAGCCGCGACCAGAAGCCGCCTGATGTCGGCATATCCTGGCTGTATTCAAGGCCGAGAATCTCTCCCTCGATTGCAAGCTCTCCGGTTTCAAGGCTCAAACGCTCAACGTGAAGCCCTGTTCCGTGAATCGTCAGAAGCCCTCGGTTTGTGTAAAGCACAATACTGGAATCGTCAAAATTTTCAACATCCTGAACTCCGGAAACGCTCATTCTGAGTCTGTTTTCTATGATAACATTTTGCGGAATATCTCTGATGGAAGATTTATCTTCAAGCTGCATAGTCAAACCTCCTATACTTTTTCAGTAAAGCATATTCGGCAGCTGTGCACTTTATTCTCGAATTTTAGATACAAAATCAGCGCACTTCTTCATACATTGTGTGCGCTTCATCCTTTGTCATATGTTCAGAAACGGCAAGGACCCGGATTTTAAGTGTCCGTGTACCAAAAGAAATCTCAATCACATCGGAAACCTTTACATCATAAGATGCTTTTACAGGCCTTCCGTTAACTGAGATTCTGCCGTTGTCGCAAGCTTCGTTTGCAACTGTTCTTCTTTTAATAAGCCTCGAAACTTTGAGATATTTGTCTATTCTCATACATGACCTTCGTTTATGAGATTTGGTACGCTTGCCGGGGTGAAGTTTTCACCCCGGCAACTCTTTTGCTTTAAAAGCTAAATTACTTTGCAACAGCGTCTTTAAGAGCCTTGCCTGCCTTGAATACCGGGCTCTTTGAAGCAGGGATTGTGATAATCTGCTTCGTGCGCGGGTTTCTGCCCTGACGAGCAGCACGAGCCTTAACCTCGAAAGCGCCGAATCCTACGAGCTGAACCTTGTCACCAGCCTTGAGAGCTGCAGTGATAGAATCAACTGTTGCATTGATAACCTTTTCAGCATCCTTCTTGGAAACTCCTGCCTCTGCAGCAACTGCGTTTACCAATTCTGTCTTGTTCATCTGTTTTGCCTCCTATACATTTTATCTAAAAGGCCGTAATTACCCCCAGCCCTTTTAGTCAAGTAAATTTTAGAGCTTGTCCGAATTTTCAGAAAGCAATGTCGCAAGGTCTCCCCCGCTATTTTCAATTTCCCGGAAAGCCTTTATGAACTGCTCATTTTTAAAATCAAGCTGTTCCTCAGGATTTACTCCCAGAATCCTCGAGATTCTTACAACATCCATAAGAATCGCTGCAACATCCATCTTTTCCCCGTACGAGAGCTGTTCTGAAACTGATGCCGAAAGCTCTTCGAGCGTTTTTTGAGCAATCCCTGCCTTTGCGGCTTTTCCGCAAAGCTTTTCAGCCCGCATAAGCGCAGGCAAGCTCCTCGCAACAGAATCCATAGCGGAAAAATGGGTGCTTTGCTTTTTTTCACGACGCTTGATGTCATCCCAGCTTTTGAGAACATCTTCAGCGGTTTCTGCCTGAGCCTCGCCGAAAACATGCGGATGGCGGAGAATGAATTTTTTGCATACACCGTCTGCAACGTCGTTTATGTCAAAGCTGCCGAGCTCAGTTTCGAGCTGTGCATGAAAAACAACCTGTGCAAGGACGTCTCCAAGCTCTTCAAGAAGAAGAGCGGTGTCTTCATTGTCGATGGCCTCACAAGCCTCGTAGACCTCTTCGACAAAATTCATTCGGATACTTTTATGAGTTTGCTCTCTGTCCCAGGGACAACCGCCCTCTGACCTCAAAAGCCGTGTGATTTCCACAAGATCGGAAAACTCATATTTATCCTTCATTAAAAAATTTACCATATTTATCGCTCTCTTTCAAGTATTTTTTTGCTAATATCTAAATTTTTCAATCATTTTCTATAAATTTGAATATGTTTTTGCCCCCAAAAAGCAGTTTTTTGTCGTATTTTGTAATGTTATTTGTCAAAATTGCGCTCATTATACCAACAAAACCTCCCGAAATAATTGCAAAAAGGGTAGAAAGGCGAACATCAAAAGCAGAAAGGCTTGCAGATAACACAATTTTTGCTGTTAAAAACACGAGCAATCCTGAAATAATTGGCTTCAATACGGAATTTTTTATGTCTATTTCTATATTCGGATATTTTGAAAACTGCGAAATGTTTATAAGTGCGGCTATAAAATAGCACAGCACCGTGCTCACAGATGCGCCGTAAATATTGATCTTGGGCATGGAAATCAATATGTAGTTTGATACTATCTTCACTATACCCCCGCAGGCGATTGCAAACACAGGAACGCTTGCTTTTCCCATAGCATGATGCACGGCATTTGTTATTGTTACCGTTGAAAGCGGAACTATCCCGATACAGAGATATTGAAGAAGCGCTGATGATAAGTCTATGCAATCTTTTTCTATACCGTGTCCGTAAAGCAAGGTTATTATTCCTTCTGACACGGCCGCCATTCCAAATGCTGCAAACGCTGCGATTAGTATTGATAGCCGCACACCTGAATTTACAAGCTTATCTGCCTCAAAAGTGTTCTTTTTCGCACGTTCGACCGCAATTGCCGGAACAATCCCGGCTGCAAGCGTTGCCGTTATTGCAGTAGGCAGGCTGAAAAGAGTTGAGGCGTAGTTATATGCTCCGAATAACCATTTTGCCCGATATTCGGAAAAACCCGTTTTTTGGAGAATGTTCATTACCAGCGCGCTATCTATAACAGCAGTAAGGCTTATCACTGCTGCACCAAGGGTTATCGGTATTGAAATTGCGAGAAGATTTTTTATAATTGAGCCTTTCCCTCCCGCCTTCTCCACTTTTGGTTTCTTTTTCGTGAACAAGAAATAAGTATGCGATGCAAAAGCACCCATTGCTACGCCAAAAACCGCACCGGCAGCTACATGAGCTGAATCGCCACCTTTGCTTTTTAATAAAGCTGCGGCAAAAACTCCGCATATGAGCTTTGCAAGCGCTTCCAAAACCTCTGAAACCGCAGTGGGATACATATCCGCCATACCTTGAAAATATCCTCGGTTTACAGCAGATAATGATACAAAAAATACGGCGGGCGAAACTGCGCGGATTGCATACCCGGCATCACGGTTTCCCATTAAAACCGAAATTTGTTCGGAAAAGAAAAACAAGATGAGAAATCCCAGAAATCCCAGAACTGAAAAAAGGCGTTTTGACACACAGTAAATCTGTTCTGCCTCACCGCCCTTTTTTCTTGCTAGTGCTTCTGCAATCAGTTTTGAAACGGCAACGGGAACGCCTGCCGTTGCAATTACAAAAAGCAAGGAATAAATATTATAAGCTATTGAAAAATTTGCCATTCCGACAGGGCCAAGCATTGCACCAAGCGGAATTTTATAAAACGCACCTATTATTTTGACGAGAATCCCCGCAGCAGCAAGGACCGCCGCTCCGTGCATAAGCTTTCCGATTTTTTGTTTGTTCACAAAATCACACCTTTCCGTGATATTGCGAATTTATGCTTTGGAAAGCTATTTTATGCCATGTTTTGCCCGCTCTATGTCGATAGTCTTAAACTCTCCGTTTTCATACAGAATCTTTCCCGCGACCATTGTCATAACAACATCACTGCCGTGCGCCGAATAAACCGCATTTGAGATCGTGTTATGGCAAGGAATAAGATGCGGCCTGTCAAAATCAAGCATGATTATATCAGCAGAGAAGCCCTCACGGAGCATTCCGCAATCTTCTCTTCCCTGAGCCGCTGCTCCGTTTACGGTTGCCGCCCGCAATGCGCATTGTGCGCTGATCGCCGTTGGGTTTTGGTTTATTCCCTTATGCAGAATTGCAAAGAGCTTAATCTCCTCAAACATATCGGTATTGTTATTGCTTGCCGCGCCGTCCGTTGCAAGTGTAACGTTAAGCCCCGCTTCCTGCATTTTCAAAACAGGGGCAACCCCGGATGCAAGCTTTAAGTTGCTTATCGGACAATGTGCGACAGAGCCGTTATGCGATTTTAAAATCCTCATATCGTTCTCCGTCATATAACAGCAATGGGCAAGGAGAGGGCGGGTGCCCTCAAAAAGCCCCTCACTTTCAAAAAGCTCTGTGGGCGTTTTTCCGTACTTGTCAATACAATTTTGGTGTTCAGATGCAGTTTCAGAGGTGTGAATCTGCAAAATCAGACCGTTTTCCTTTGCAATATCCGCCACCTTTCTACGACACAAAGGCTCTGAGGTGTATTCTGCGTGAATCGAAGCATCAACACGCACTCTTCCGCTATCTTCCATATGAGCTCTCTCAATAAGCGATTTCGCCTCACAAACCGACGGCATGCTTTCAAAATTTTCGCCGCTTCCCACAACAGAGCGAGAAAGGTTTGCTTTGATGCCGCAATCTATTACGGCATCGGCTATTGCATCCGTGAAAAAGTAGCTGTCAGAAAACGAGGTTGTACCTGATGCCAGCATCTCCGCAAGGGCAAGATATGCACCTGCGCGCACAGAATCGGCGGTGAGCTTTTCTTCTGCCGGCCATATATGCTCATTAAGCCATACGGCAAGTTCACAGTCGTCTGAAAGGCCACGGAAAAGAGTCATGGGAATATGAGTATGCGTATTTATAAGCCCGGGCATAAGAACTTTCCCATATGCGTTTACGCATCTTTTCGCATTCTCCTTTGGTTTTTCCGTACCGATATACTTTATTTTTCCACCATCAACCGCCACATATGCATTTTCAAGGTATGGCACAGTTTCATCCATAGTGATGACCTTGGCATTTTCAAAAATTATGTCCATCTTTCTTCCTTAATCATCAAGCCGTGCTCCGCAAGAAGCGCAGAAGTTGCTTTCCTTTTGATTTTCCTTTCCGCATTGTGAACAAACGCGGGCACTGTCATTAGTCGACAGCGTAGCACGAAGCTCCTCAATCTGACGGTTCTTCTCATCTATTGCAATAAGGCGTGCATCGAGCTCCTCTGTTGAAGCATCCTCATTTGTATGCGCAGCATAGATGAGCCTGCCAATCTCTTTGTAAAGGACCTCAATATCTGTTGTGAGATCGAGAATTTTTAAGTTTGTTTTAGATGAGTTATATACATCAGTCGCCTTGTTTCCTACATTTTCTGCGGTTTTTGCCGCAAACTCACCTGCAACGGTTGCACCTGCACAAATCTTGTCCCAGATTCCGCGTATTCTTTCCTTCATGAAAAAAACCTCCTCATATATTAAATTTTGTTTTCTGTTTCTTTTGCTTAATACTTAAAATTTCCGCCTCCGATGAATTCGCGAAGCAGCGAGTCCTTCGGAACAACCTCGTCGGGAATTTCCTCAAATCCGTCAATATTCGTCATCATCCTGCACACCTCATCATACCTCGCAATGCCCTGCGGCACGCTCCTGACTGCTTTTTTGAGGTGCTTTTTCAAAACTCCGATTTCGTAATCATGAGTAGAGTTTATAATTATATCTGCACGGTCACGGAATGGAGAAATGTACTTCTTTTCGCCCGTTCGGATTCCGTCCCATATCGCGAGAGTGAAATCAGAGTTTGCACCTCGGAACAAATCATCCCTGACTATTCTTCTCGTAAGGCGCGTCCACGTTCCCTTGTAAAACACCTCTCCGTTGTCCATAAAATTGCTTCTGGCCGAGATGTACAGCTTTATTCCGTGATGCCCTGCTGCACCTGTTATGGCATCATTAAGCGCATGAATTCCCTCAAAGATTACTATTTCGTTTTTGCCGAGCTTTAGCGGAGCCGTAGCAGATGCCCTGCATTGGTTTTTAAAATCAAATTTCGGAATCTGCACTTCGCACCCGTCAATTATTTCGTTGATATGCTTATTGAGAAGCGGGATATCAAGGCACTGCGGAGATTCATAATCAATGTCGCCGTCTTCATTTTTCGGTGCTTTTTCGGGGTCAACCGTTCTGAAATAATCATCAAGTGAAATTGAGTGAGACCCGATGCCGAGCTTTTCAAGCGCAAGCTCAAGCTTCAATGCAGTTGTTGTTTTTCCGGAGCCTGACGGTCCCGACAAAAGAACAACACAGCTTTTATCAATGCTGTTTGCTATTTTACTTGCAGCAGAGGAGATCGCGCTTTCATAACGAGCTTCGCACTCCCCGACAAAGCCTGCAACATCGCTCTTTATTCTGTTGTTTATTTCTTTTAACTCCAAAGGCAAGGTTATCCCTCCCGTTCTCCGAAAAATTCGCTTATTTTATTTTGCGTAAGCTTTATCTTTTCAATGGCATTATTGTATTCATATGGATATTTTGGGTTAAATATTCGCTCAATTCTCCCCTCCTCTGAATCAATAAGCTTCGTAACTCCTCCCGCTCCTGCCGAGAGAATTGTATGAAGCTCATCCATAATATAGTTGTTATACGCACTCTCAAAGCCGGGCTTTGAGTATCCCACATTTTCAAGGTTGCCCGACATATACTTCTGACGGTAAAGATAGTAAGGAGCATAGCCGCATTCAATGACTCTGCTCATGGCATAGTCAACCATCTTTTCAGTTTCGGAGCCTTGCGGAAGCATATATTTTTCATTGCTTAAATTTGAGCCTTTTTTTATCGCAAGTGTATGAACTGTAATGTTTTCAGGCTCAAGAAGGAGAAGTCTTTCGATTGAATTTGAAAAGCTTTCAAAATTGTCCCCCGGAAGCCCTGCTATTAGATCTGCATTTATGACAAGGCCACCAATATCCCGGACAACTTCGATTGTGCGGATTACGTCTTCTGCGGTATGGCGGCGGTCCATCGCTTTTAAAATATCATCGTTCATTGTCTGCGGATTTACACTTATCCGCGTAGCGCCGTACTCTTTTATTGTCTTGATTTTTTCGCGCGTTATGGTATCAGGGCGCCCACCCTCAACCGTATATTCGAGGGCTTTTGAAACATCAAAACTTTCGCCTATTTTCTGCATAACGAATCTGAGTTCTTCGTTTGTGAGCGCAGTCGGAGTTCCTCCTCCAATGTAAATCGAACGAAGCGAAAGCCCATTTTCCCTCACTGCATTTGCGAGAGCTTCAAGCTCCTGCGAAAGAACTTCAAGATACGGAGCAACGAGTGAACGCGCTTTTTCGATAGAATGGCTCACGAAAGAACAATACCTGCATCTCGATGCACAAAAAGGGATTCCGACATACAGAGAGAAATCTTTTTTTCCGCAGGTCGAGGAAACTTCTTTTGCACGAAGAGCGCACCTTGCGGCAAGCTCCGCACGCAAGTCGGAGACGAAGTATTCCTTCTTCAAGGCCTCCTTTGCAGCGTCAAACGAAAAGCCTCGCTCTATGTAGCCTGCCGCAACCTTTGACGGACGCACTCCTGTCAGTGCTCCCCATGCCGGTTTTCTTTCAAGCATCGGCAGTGCCGCATTGTAAAAAGAAATCTTGATAGCTCGGCTGACAGCTCTTTTCTTATCCTCTTCGGAAAAGGATTTTGAAATGCAGCTTTCCTCTGAATCGGAGAAAACCTTGCCGCCTTTATATATCGTGATTTTTGAAATCACCTTATCAGGATATTCTTCTAATTCCGATAATATATATTCTCCGCTGTCGGGAAAATCAGAAACAAACTCTGCATGAGAGTTTGGGAACATACACATATATATCTGTTGCAGTGCAAAAGAAAAGTTATGCCCTTTTAAATATACCTTCACCTTGCAATCGCCTCTACCATGTATGGATTTTCTGCGCGTTCGCGGGAGAGAGTTGTTCCCTCACCATGGCCCGGCAAAATGCAGAAGTCTCCGGAAAGGGTTGCCAAACGCTTTAGCGTTTTCATCATATCATCAATGTTTCCCCCTGCGAGGTCGCATCTTCCGCAGGAATCAAAAAACAGTGTATCACCCGAAAACATAACATCTCCGCTAATGAAGCAAGCGCTGCCTTCTGTATGGCCGGGCGTAATCATAACCTTAAATTTCATTTCGCCAAAAGCTATCTCCTCGCCATCGGAAACCTCCATATCTGCAACGAGCGGGTGAAATTCGCGGCGGCGGAGCATAGTATGACCCGAAAGCTCAGCACTACAAAGTCTCTCTCTTTCGCCGGCTGTTGAAATAAGCTTTGCCCCTGTTTTTTTCCTGATTTCGTCTGCTGCGAGAACGTGGTCAAAATGCGCGTGAGTAAGAATTATTGCTTTTATTGAAACTCCAAGCTCTTCTGCTTTTTGGAGAATTTTCTCCGCCTCAGCACCCGGATCAAACACAACCGCATCTTTTCCGTTATAAGCTATATAGCAGTTTGTGTTAATAAAGCCAACAGTCAGCTTTTCTATTTTCATTTTCCGTTGCCTCCAAAAACAGTATCTGTATCCATGATAACCGTGACAGGCCCGTCATTTACTGATTGAAGCTCCATATATGCTCCGAAAACTCCGGTTTCTGTCTTATAGCCTGCATCACGGAGAAGTGAAACAAAATATTCGTATAATCCTTTTGCAAGCTCCGGGCGGGCAGCATCCACAAAGCTCGGGCGGTTGCCCTTATTTGTGTTTGCATAGAGCGTGAAGTTTGAAACTACCATCATCTCTCCCCGAACCTCGGAGCACGATAAATTCATTTTTCCCTCAGAATCTTCAAAAATTCTCATCATGGAGATTTTCTTTGCGAGATACTCCGCATCACGTGCCTGATCATTCACCGAAACCCCAAGAAGAATCAGAAGCCCGTCTGATATTTTTGAATGTGTAGCGCCATCAATTTTGACTTCTGCCGATTTTACTCGAGTTATTACTGCGCGCAAAGCTTTTCCTCCTTTAATGTTTCTCACAAAAGGCTAATTTCTTGAACGTTTTACGTCGATAATTCCCGAAACGCCGTGGAGCTTGTTCATTACGAATTCAAGCTGCTCCTTACCTTTTATATTCAAATCCATGTTTATAATTGCATATCCGTCACCAAGGCGGCGGGCATCAAGCGCAAGAACGGGCAGTTTAAGGTTGTTAAGAACGGAAGCTATATCCATAATCAAGCCACTTCTGTCCTTTGCAGAAAGCTGGAGCGAGGTCTGGAAATTTTCGTTGACATCCCCGGCCCAGAAAACGCTTATCCACCGGCTTAAATCCTCGGCATCCTTCATCGCATTTTTAACATTCTGGCAATCGGCTCTGTGGACAGATACACCGTAGCCTCGGGTTACAAATCCGATTATTGAGTCTCCGGGAATCGGAGTGCAGCATCTTGCAAACTTGACAAGGCAGTTTTCAACTCCAGGCACTATTACTCCCGAATTTGAGGTTTGCGTCTTTTGCGCCGTTGAGATTGTATCGCGTACTATTGATTCATCGTCCTGAACAGTGGATGACTTTCTCTCTTTTTCCGAACGGATGCGATTAATAACGCGGCTGAGCTTTATTCCGCCATATCCAAGGCTTGCATACATCTCATCTGCTTGGCGGAAAGACATTCTGTTTGCAACAGCAAGCAGAATGTCCTCAGCTTCCTCCCCGGAGAGAGTTATGCCTTCGCGTTTGAGAGCCAGGTCAAGCTCTGATTTGCCTCGCATAATGTTTTCTTCGCGGCATTCGCGTTTAAACCACTGCTTTATCTTATTTCGCGCTTCACTTGTTTTTGCTATATTTATCCAGTCGCGACTCGGCCCTTTTCCTGCGTTTGATGTTACAATCTCGACAATTTCGCCGTTCTGAAGTGTGTAATCAAGCTGGACCATGCGCCCGTTAACCTTCGCGCCTGTCATTCTGTTTCCAATCGCGGAATGAATCGAATATGCAAAGTCTATCGGAGTAGCTCCGGATGGGAGGCTTATAACATCTCCGTTTGGCGTGAACACGAAAACCTCATCACTGAACATATCTATCTTCAAAGATGTGACAAAGTCCTCATCCTCAACTTCCTGGCTCTCCATAAGCTGACGGACCCATGCGAGCTTTTCTTCAAGCGTACTCTTGCTGATTCCTGATTTGTACTTCCAATGAGCGGCAATTCCGTATTCGGCAGTGTGATGCATATCACGTGTGCGAATCTGCACCTCAAACGGAATCCCCTCGCGGCCTATAACAGTCGTATGAAGCGACTGATACATATTCGCCTTTGGTGTGCTTATATAGTCCTTAAAGCGGCCCGGAATCGGATGATACATATCGTGAATAAATCCAAGCACGTTATAGCAATCTGCAACAGTTTCAACAATTACGCGCATCGCATAAAGATCATAAACCTCGTCAATCGTCTTGTGTTGAGTGTACATTTTTCTGTAAATGCTGTAAATATGCTTAACTCGGCTTTTTACTTTTCCTTCAATCCCTGCTTCTTTCAAGCGGTCTATCAGGCGTTCTTTTATATGCTCTAAGAACTCATCTGTCTCACGGCTTCGCTTTTCAAGCTCAGTCGTAATCTCGGCATACCCTACAGGGTCAAGGCAGCGCAGTGAGCGGTCTTCAAGCTCCCATTTGATTTTCTGCATACCGAGCCGGTGTGCAAGAGGCGCATAAACCTCCATTGTTTCAAGCGCTTTTTCACGCTGCTTTTCAGGTCTGTGGAACTCAATCGTCCGCATATTATGAAGCCTGTCGGCAATTTTTATAAGGATAACACGTATATCCTTTCCCATGGCAAGAAACATCTTGCGCAAATTTTCAATCTGCGCCTCTTCCTTGCTTGTGTAAGGCATTTTTGTAAGCTTTGAAACACCGTCAACAATATCGGCTACTTCCTTTCCGAATTTAGCCTTTATCTTGTCATATCCGAGGTCTGTGTCCTCAATGCAATCGTGGAGCAACGCCGCCATCAATGATTCCGCATCAAGGCCCATGTCGGCAACTATCTCCGCAACCGCAATGGAATGTGTCACGTAATCACTGCCGTCACGACGCTTCTGCCCTTCATGCGCCTCAGTCGCGCAATCGTATGCTTCATGAACGAGCGCTCTGTCTTTTTCAGCCATATCGCCCTTTATTTTTGCGATAAGCTCTTGATATTTTGTTTCAGGCATCATATCTAATCACCTACTCTCGCTGTTCTTATAAAGTAAGTATGTTTTTGAATCATTTAAATCAACCTTGTTATTATGTTCTGCAATCTTTATCGAAATGCGGTAATTTTCGCATTCATAGCTCATAAGAGAAACTTCCGAGAAAATTTTAAATGCCAGCATGAGCTTTGTAAGCGTATTCTCCGCAAAGATTTTCTTAAACCGTCTTTTGAGCTCTGTCAACGGCACGGATTCTGAAAAATCGCTTTTTATGATTGTTTTCCAGACCTTGCCAAGTGCTTCATGGCTCAGAGAAATTCCGTCACGGCTCTTTCCCTCTTTCGATGCTGTAAAAAGAGCTTCCTCAATCTCGGACATATCCTCCGCGCACGGCTTTGCATCCTTTATATGCAACTGAACGAGCTCACCCATATAATTATTGATTTCAGGGGTAAAAACAAAATCCGCATAATCGCCCTCTGAAAACGGAAGCTCATCACATTTTATGCCAAAATAAACACATTGCAACCTCGCACCGTGTTCAACTGTCATTTTTGTATGTCTGCCGTTGCCGATAGGCGCAATTTTTGATATTTTGCAACGGTCGAGACGAAGCTTTGGAGCTTCGTTGAGCTTACCGTACGGTTCAAGACTCCTTAATGCATGAAGCTGTGAAAGCGTGAGCTCCTCAGGCTCTGCTTTGAAATCAATATTTAACACAGGCACATAATCACGCATTTTTTCTTCAAGAGCTTCATTCAGCTTTGCGCGAAACTCCGGAATTTTTTCGCATTTTATGACTATTCCGGCAGCAAGGTCATGCCCGCCAAACTTGACGAGAATGTCACGACACTCGGAAAGGCCATCGTGCAGGCTTATGCCGTCAACACTTCTTCCCGAGCCTCTGCATTCACCGTCCTCCATTGATATTAAGATTGTCGGTTTTTTGAACATCCCACAGATGCGCGAAGCGACAATTCCTAAAACTCCATGATGCCACCCTTCACCCGCAAGCACTATTGCAGACTCGTCTTTATATTCGGGATGGGCGTCAATTTCAGAAATGACCTCTTCCATTATTTCTCCCTCGCACACCTGACGCTCGCGGTTTTTTTCGTTCAGCTCCCTCGCAAGACGTGGCGCAGACTCTTCGTCAGAAAACAAAAGCTCAAGTGCAAGAAGCGCGCTGCCCATTCTCCCTGCCGCATTCATTCGTGGCCCGATGAGAAAGCCTACGGCACCCGATGTAAGCTGCTCTTCTCTTTTAAACCCTGCCACATCCAGAAGCGCCGAAAGCCCGGGGGCAGAATTATTGGATATGAGATCAAGCCCTCTGGCAACAATTATCCTGTTCTCCTCAATTATCGGCATAACATCCGAAACCGTGCCTATGCAAGCATAGGGGAGATATTTTTCCATAATATCTTCTTTTTCGCCGGAAAGAGCGCAGATTAATTTAAAGACAACTCCAACCCCTGCAAGAGCTTTAAAGGGGTATGGACAGTCCGGACGGTTAGGATTTATTACAGCAACCGCCTGGGGGAGCTCCTCTTCGCATTTATGATGGTCGGTTATTACTATATCAATTCCGAGAGTTTTTGCATATTCCGCTTCCTCTGCGGCAGTTATTCCCGTGTCAACGGTTATGATAAGAGAGATGCCGCTCTGTGAAAGCTCGGAAATTACAGACGCTGAAACGCCATAGCCCTCCTCGAAGCGATTGGGAATATAGTATGTGCATTCGGCTCCGCAGCTTCTGAGATAATCGACAAGTATGTAGGTTGAGGTGACTCCGTCAGCATCATAGTCGCCGTAAACTGCGATTTTTTCGCGATCTGAAATTGCCCTTTTTATTCGCTCGCACGCAGGTGCCATATCTTTGAGCAAAAATGGGTCATTAAGATTCTGCAAATCCTTTTTCAAAAATCGCTTTGCCGCGCCCGCATCATGCACTCCTCGCACGGCAAGGAGCTTTGCAGTGAGTGACGGAACTCCAAGCTCTTCCATGAGCCTTTTAACTGTTTCTTCATTATATTTTCCCGTAATCCATTTTGTGTTCTTCATATCATTTTTCCTTTATTATTTATCTTATTATTATAACAAATATTTATAGAAAATACAACCTACAATACTTTTCTATTTGCAAAAATGAATTTACAGTGTATAATATTAAGTATAATCATTCTTTGGTGGTGAAAAAATGCTTGCTCGAATAAAATCGCGGCTCTCTATGCCCACTTTCGTTATAAACAAGCTGTGGCAACGCTTTATTGACCACAAAATTGCATATACCGGAGGTCAGCTTGCATATTTCTTTATCCTCTCGATTTTTCCGTTCCTGATTTTTACAAACGCAATTATCGCGTCTCTCGACATCCCGTCTGATGCGGCAATTTCCTTTTTCAGGCCTCTCTTTCCCGAACAAATTGTTTCTCTCATCGCAAGCTACATTGAATATATAAGCTCCGAGAGCGGCATAAGCCTGCTTTCTTTCGGTATTTTTCTCGCACTTTTCTCGGCTTCTAAATCAGTCCGCTCACTCGTAGCGGCCTTCAACCTTGCTTATGGAGTCCGTGAGACCAGAAATTTCTTTGTGCGAACCCTGTTCTCCATGCTTTATATCGTTATTTTTGCCCTCGTATTTGTGGCATGCATCGTTCTTATAGCCTTAGGCAATAATTTTGTCACTGTATTTCTTTCCAATCTGTCACTCTCCTTCGCTTTTATCGACGTTCTCTCCTTCTGGCGCTGGATCACGATGTCAGGAATTCTCTTTTTGATTCTCTCCATCGTTTACAAATTCCTCCCAGGTGCACATATCCGATTCTCCCAAGCATTGCCGGGAAGCCTTTTTTCCATGTTTGGATTTCTTCTGCTGACTTCTCTTTTTTCCTTCTATGTTAACAATATAATGTCGTCCATTTCTCTCTACGGCTCACTTTCAGCAATAATCCTTATGATGCTGTGGCTGTATTTCGCAGGCATCATCCTCGTCCTCGGAGCAGAGTTTAACAAGGTGCTCTCTGACATAAAAGACAGCAATTAATAAAAGCTTCATACGAAGCCTCGTCTGAAGTGATAAAAATGGTGGTAGACACAAATAAGTGTCTACCATCATTTTTATTCGTACGCACAAAGAAAACCGCCTGTTCAATCCAGACTTGAACAGGCGGCGTAAAATATCTGTTCGTATTTACCCTTCCAAAAAAATGCGATTCAATCTATTCCGTCGCCACAACATATTTCTTTGCAAGCTGTTTAATTCCCTCAAAATCGTTTTCTGCAAGCATTTTTTTGTTGATAATATTTGTACCGACACCAAAACCTGATACGCCGACCTTGAAATAGTCTGACATATTATTTTCATCAATGCCGCCAACGGCAAGGAGTCTGATGTTTGAGAGCGGTGCACATATCGCCTTTACGTAATCCGGGCCGAGATTGGTGGCGGGGAAAAGCTTGACAAAATCCGCCCCGGCTTCGCTTGCATTGACAATTTCGGTAGGAGTCATCGCACCGGGAATGGAAACCATATTAAGCTTGCAGGTCTCACTTATCACCTTCTCACTCACGTTCGGAGATATAATGAAACAACCTCCCGCATCGTGAGTGAGGCGAACCTGTTCGGTTGTGAGAACAGTTCCTGCGCCGATATACATCTTATCACCAAACTCCTTGACAAGGAGAGCAATCGTCTCCGCGCAAACCTCATCAGGCACGCTTCCGTCCGCACAATAGGTAACTTCCAAAAGGCGGATTCCTCCATCGAAGAGAGCCTGGGCAAGCGGAAGGATTTTATCTTTTGATACTCCGCGTACAATCGCTATTATCTTTTTTTCCAATATTTTCTCTGTAATATCCTGTTTAGAAAAATTATTCATTTTGACTCCTTCTTTCTCTTAAACAACTGTGCCGTACATTTGGTTTGGGCATCCAAACACTACTTCCTGTATTTTTCAACAATGCCGATAATCTTCTCCGCCGCGGCCTTTGCTTTGAGTGCAAATTGACGGTACGTAGGCTCGGTAGAATTGTATTCATTTGCGCCGTAGAGAATTTCGAGCATAAGAGTTCCGTCAAAGCCGCTTTCTGCAAGTTCGCGGCCAACTTCCTCAAAATCGATCTTGCCGTCAAACGGAATCATATGGTGGTCTTTCTCAAAAAAGTTATCGTGCACATGGAGAGCTACCACCTTTTTGGCAAAGAGGGGCATCGGTTTCCCGTCTTTTCTACGGCAGTGCTGGTGCCCGCAGTCCCAGCAGAATTTTGCATCCGGAACGAGAGAGAATGCATATTCAACATTCTCTGTGTATGCAATGTTTTCAAAGGCAAGTGTAATTCCCTTTTTCCTCGCATAGTCACCAAGCGCGATGTATCTCGTCGCCGTGACCTCGTTCTTTGCAAGATTTGGCTCTGTCACAGGAGAATGGACAACGAGCACCGGGATATTGTGCTCTGCACATTTGTCGACGTTATCCATAAGAATCTCGAGCATGCGGTCGCCCTTTGTGCCCTCAAAGCAGATGTCCTGCATAGAGCAGTCCTCTCCCCTGAAGTTTCCTCTGTATTCGGAGTGGAGATTATCACAGGTAATCCCTAATTCTTTCATGTACTTGAGCGCGTTGTCAATTTCCGGGTAGCCGACATTTATGAATGTGTGACGTACTCCGATTTCCGCAAGTGTTCGAATCTGCTCGTACACGTCTGTTTTTTTGCAATTTACATAAAGCATTATTCCTGGTTCCATATTAATTCCCTCCTGCACTGTTTGTAAATTTTACAGCAAGCGCTGTAATTCCCGCATAATCATTGTTTTCAAGCATTTGAGTATTTACGATGCCGTTTCCTATGCCGACACCGCAAAATCCGGCTTTAAGAAATGCAGAAACATTGTTTTCGTTTACACCGCCTACTGCCAGAAACCTTATATTTGAAAGCGGCGCTGAAACCGCTTTGATATAATCTATTCCTCCGACAGCATTGACCGGGAAAATTTTTACAAAATCTGCTCCGGCACGGTTTGCAAGGGCAATTTCGCTTGGAGTAAGAGCACCGGGAATAGAAATAAGCCCCAATTCTTTTGTTTTTTTGATAACTTCAGTATTGGTATCAGGAGAAATTATAAATGTTCCGCCTGCCTTTGCTGTGAGCTCAACCTGCTCTTCTGTAAGCACCGTTCCGGCTCCAACAGTCATTTTGCCTTCAAAATGCCTGGAGAGAGTTTCGATATTTGAGGCGATTTGCTCGTCGCTCGCTTTGCCACTTGCATCATATGTGCACTCCACAAGTCTTATGCCACCGGCATACAAGGCTTCACAAAGCGGTATCAGCTTGTCTTTTTGCACATTTCGCACTATGGCAATTATCTTTTCAGCCTGAATCTTTTCTATGATGGTTTTCATTATTCCTTAAACTCCATTACTAAAGATTTTCGCGTATAATGTTATTGATTAGTTTTAATCTTCGTTCCAGAAAATCGTTCCACTCTTCCTGGCTGTTTGCAATAAATGGGTTTTTGTCAGAAGACTCAAGCATTGCGAGCTTTTCTTCTGTTCTGTTGTTCTCTAGATGGTTGCCAAGAAAAAGTTCAACCTTTTCATCTTTTATTTTATTTATACTGTCAATAAATTTTTGTCTGTTTTCAAACGGAAGATTATTCTTCTCCAAAAAGTCTTTTTTCAGCGTGTTCGTACCTGCGCCGCCAAACATTCCTGCGCGGTATGTATTTGTGCCGTCCGTGACATCAAAGAAAAATGACATTGTTCCGTCTGTGTGACCAGGGGTGGAAATGCACTTTATGTTTGTGTTTCCAAGAGAAATCACATCACCGTCGCTAAGCAAAACATCTGGGACGAAGCTGTTTGTCGAGGGGCGGTACAATTTGCCCGAGAGGAGAGGAAGGTCATCTTTGCCGATGAATGTTTTTGCTCCGGACATCGCAACAAGTGCTTTTACGGAATCAAAATGGTCATGGTGCGCATGAGATATCACAATATATTTTATATCTGTCGGCTTGAATCCAAGCTCCCATATATTGTTGATAATCATATACAGGCTTTCAGAATAACCGGGATCAATTATGATGAGCCCATCTCCCGTATCAATTAAGTGCGTACAAACAGCGCGTATTCCAATGAAATACAGATTTCCGTAAATTTTTGCAGGTTTTATATAGTCATCACATACGTTTTTACTTAACATATTAATCCAGACTCCACAAATAGTTCATTGCAATTCTTAATTTTTCACACTGTGTCTTACTGGTTCCGTCAATAGCACCAAAGTCGCACAATTTACCAAAAAATGCCTCAAGGTTTTCATCAGACGGCTCAATGCCTATGTCCTGAAGTGAGTGCGGCAGACCGTATTTTTTCATAAACCGCAAAAGGCCATCATTTTGTGC
This sequence comes from Eubacteriales bacterium, assembly GCA_045649265.1. GTDB lineage: Bacteria > Bacillota > Clostridia > Oscillospirales > JAAYXM01 > SIG480. The sequence continues at coordinate 2,003 of JAZRPO010000047.1, read as the reverse complement.
CAGATCGTCGTTAAAATGGTTTTGCAATAAAATTCCTATTCCCACAATCTCACCATGCAGGAAATCCCTTGTCTCTTCGGGGAATAAAAATCTTGCAGAATCATAAAACTTATGAGCTACAGCGGTCTGATTTGAACCTCTGGCAATTCCGCTTATAACACCAGTTGCGGCAATAGTTGTGAATATGAAATTATCAACATCATCGGTTATATTTCCGGCTTGCATATCATCAATACACTTTTGCGTTTTTTCAGTTAAAAGTTTGAATGAATATTCAGACATAATATATGCATAGTCAAGACCGAGGGTAAAGTCAGCCTTTGATTCTGCATATCTTTGCTTTATTTCAACAAATTTTGCAAGAGCATCAAACATTCCTGCAAGGAGAAGGCGAACAGGCTGAGCAGCTATAATTTCAGTATCTACAATGACGGAATCTATTTCATAGGTGTAATGGACAGAACCGGCGGTTTTCCCCTCCGGAGTATATCGCACGCTTAAAGGTGTATATGCCGCACAGGTTGCACTTGATGTCGGAATGTTGATTGTCGGGAGCTTTGCAAAATATGCACATAATTTTGCAAAGTCCATTATTACGCCGCCTCCAACACCTACAAAAGCATCAAAATTGTTTTTTATTGCATAGTCGGCGAGCTCTCGAGCCCGTTCTTCATTACATGTTCCGTTGTGCGTTATGAACTCATACTTTTTTACGGTGTTTTTAAGACTTTTATCCAAGGCATCGCGGGTAAGGCCGAGTGCTGTATCATCACCGACGATAAGCGGAGACGACGCAACCCTTGTTACTTCCTCGCCGCATCTGCTTATATACCCTTTGCCCTGTATGTATCTGCCACACCCGATTCTGAACGATTCTTCTTTAATAGGCATTTTTAAATATCCTCCCCTACTATATTAAATTAGTCTTTCATAGTTGATTGTGTCACAACAATCACTGTTTTTCATAAAGCACTTTTCTGAATCCTTGCACAGGATAGTAAGCAGACAGTCCTGCTCTCCGCAATACGCGAAGACATAGAATTTTTCTGAACACAGCTATGGACCTCTGTTTCGAATCTGGCTACTTTTATGGGCGCAAGTCTTCTGATTTATGCCTTTGACATACTTAAAGTATAGTGATATACTAAGTAAAAGTAAAGTCTTTAAATTGACAAAAGTTTAAGATTTATTGCCATTGGGAGGGAGTTTCCATGATTTACAATGCATTTCAGGATACGCAAGACGGTATTGCGGGAATCTCTGTTGTAAGCAGCGGTCACATTTTCTCTCATCAAGGGCGACAGATTTACCGCCCGAATGGGAGATGCGATTTTCTGCTTTTTTATGTAGCAAAGGGACACGAGAATATGATTCTGGACAAAGAGATTGTATTGGAAAAGGGCTCGTTTGTCATTTTCAGGCCGGGCGAAAAACAAATTCATAGCCAGAAGGACACCGGGGTGAGCGAATTTTATTACATTCACTTCAATGCACCCGAAGATTTTGATTTGTTCGGCTTTAAAAGCTCAACTGTATATTCCGTACAGCCGAGCGTACGGATAAACGACTTGTTTGAGGAGGTTATAGAGGAGCTCCAGACGAAACGCCCGATTTATGAAAAAATATGTGCAGCAAAGTTTTTCAACATTCTATCGTTGCTTTCCCGGAAATGTGCAAATGAAACAACTCAGCTCGGGCAATATGTTGATAAAATCTCCTTTGTAATACAAAAAATGAACAAGGAGTATGAAATGAACCTCACTCTGGATGAGTATTCCAGACTCGCAAATATGAGCAAGTTTCACTTCCTGAGGATTTTTAAGAACATAACGGGAAGCACGCCGATGGAATACAGAAAGAGAATTCGCATTCAACACGCGAAAGAGCTTTTGGAAGATACCGATGAGGCAATTTCAGAAATAGGAAGAAAGGTAGGGTACGACTCGAATATATACTTCTGCGATGCGTTCAAGGCAGAGGTTGGAATGTCTCCGTCAAGATAC
>JAZRPO010000046.1:0-6906 GCA_045649265.1 Eubacteriales bacterium | reverse complement strand
TGCAATCCCTTTTTTCAATTCCCGTTCTTTTGATTATATCTACTCTTGTTTTTGAATTTTCAAAGCCGTTTCTTTATGTTTTGAGCTCAAAAACGGCCCAAATTCAGGGTAAAAGAATAAAGCTGTCTTCTTTGCTTGTTGTGTTCTCTTTTTTCTTAATTCTCTTGTTTTTGGCGTCTGTGGCAGATGTTTTATTAACTCCGACGCTTGTTTCTGTTTCAACAAAAACTATATTTTAATTTAGGTGAGTCCTGGTGAGTAATTACATACAAGATTTTGAACTTTATTTAAAAAAGAATAAAAAAGCTTCGCAAAATACAATTGTTTCGTATATACGCGATGTTTCAAAATTTGAGGAGTTTATTTATAAAAAAGGATTGGCTGATATTTCAGCTTGCTCCGATAAAGAAATATCAAAGCATATCGAAGTTTTGGCGCGTCAAGGAAAGTCAGAGGCAACCATAACGCGAACTCTTGCGTCACTCAGAGCTTTTTTTGCGTATTTAGTCTCTGTCAAGGCGATTAAAAAGAATCCAACAAAAAATGTCAAGTCCGTCAAGAAAAAGAAGACCCTTCCAAGGATTCTTACAAATAAAGAGGTCGATTTGTTCCTGAGCCAGCCAAAGTGCGATTCTCTTAAAGGGTATCGAGACAAAGCTATGCTTGAGCTTCTTTATGCGACAGGCATCCGAGTTACGGAGCTCATTTCTCTTGATTTAAAGGACGTTAACTGTGAGCTTGGTTTTATCCGTTGCGGTGATGATGATAATCAAAGAGTTATTCCTCTGTACTCTGCGGCAATTTCCGCAATTTCTGATTACCTTATCTTTTCCCGGGAAATGCTGGTTGAGAATCAAGCTGAAAAAGCTCTTTTCGTAAATCTCAACGGCGAAAGAATGACACGCCAGGGTTTTTGGAAGATAATCAAGCATTATCAGAACACTGCAAAGATTACAACAGAAATTACTCCTCACGTATTGCGGCATTCGTTTGCGGCACATCTTATCGAAAACGGTGCAGATATCGGAGTTGTCAAGGAAATGATGGGGCATTCGGATATTTCTTCAACAATGGTGTATGCTCAGCTCATTAAAAACAATCTTAAAAATACATATATTAAATTCCATCCCCGCGCATAGTTTTAAATTTTTAAAAGATACAAAGGATACGATAAAAATGGCTTTATTTGATTTTAAAAGAAAAGAAGTTACCCCTGAAACCGATAACAGAAAGAAGCGCGCTTTTGTCAGATATTTTGAAATTCTTACTTCAAAATTCTCAAAACTTGTTTTGGTTAACCTCGTTTATTTTGCATGCTTAATTCCATTGATTTCCGGTGCATTATTAATTACCTGCACGCTTTTTGGCGTTTCAGCCGAGGTGGTTGAGTCATTCTTCTTCATGCACCTTTTAGTTTGGCTTGCATCAACGATTGCAAGTTCCGCATTACCAATTGCAATTATCTTGTTTCTCGCATCGTTCATTGCATACGGCCCTCTAACGGCAGGGCTTACTTTCTGTGTGAGAAACATAGTAACAGGAAGGCAATTCTGGATAAGTGATCTTTTTTCTAGAGCAAAAAGTAATTTAAAGCAGGGGATTACCCTTGGTCTATTAGATTCCCTTATATTTGCAAGCCTTGTTCTGTATCTCTCGGCAGACTTTTCGGTTGTTCAAGGTGGGCGGGTTGTTTTATATAACACACTCAGAATAGCTGCAGTGATGATTTCAATAATTTATATTGTTGCAAGGTTTTATACCTACACAATCGCAGTTACATTTGAGCTTCGCATCCGTGACATTTTTAAGAACGCTAGGATTTTCTGCGTTCTTGGCTTCTTTAAAAATATTTTGGCTTTGTTGATATGCTTTGTCATGGTTTGCACGTGCGTTTCAACTCCCAAAATAGACATCGTGCTTATAGCAACAATCTTTTTCTCGGTTTGCCGGTATTCGGTCCTTTTCACAACATATCCCACTATTGAAAAATATATGATGAAAAGTGAAGTAACGGATGAAGAACAGAGAGAAGCTTAGTACAGCTAAATAATTAAAAGCTCACTGTAAAAACACAGTGAGCTTTTTGTGTAAAAGAACAACACCCACCGACAGGTGAGTGTTGTGTGAAGATAATGAAATAATTATCTCTTTGAGAACTGCGGAGCACGACGTGCGCCCTTGAGTCCGTACTTCTTGCGTTCTTTCATTCTCGGGTCACGAGTGAGGAAGCCTTCCTTCTTGAGAAGGGGGCGGAACTCTTCGTTTACATTGAGAAGAGCGCGGGCAATACCATGGCGGATTGCACCTGCCTGACCTGTAACACCGCCACCGATAACTGTAGCTTCGATATCAACCTTATCTGTCATATCGGTTGTAACGAGGGGCTGACGAACGATAAATTTAAGCGTGTCAAGACCAAAATAGTTATCAAGATCACGGCCGTTGACGGTGATCTTACCGCTGCCGTTGGGATATACATGAACTCTTGCAACAGAAGACTTTCTTCTTCCGGTGCCGTAGAAATAAGCTTTCTTAGGTGTGTACATTATTTTACCTCCTCATAAGACGTAAACATTACCGGCTTCTGTGCAGCATGGCAATGCTCTGCGCCGGCGAATACCTTGAGGCGGGAAAGAGCCTTTCGTCCAAGAACGTTTCTCGGAATCATGCCCTTAACAGCGAGCTCAAGAGCGAGTTCCGGCTTCTCCTGCATGAGAATGCGGTACTGAACCTCTTTGAGGCCACCAACATAACCGGAATGAGTGCGGTAATACTTCTGATTAAGCTTGTTACCTGTGAGAACTGCCTGAGCAGCGTTGATGACTACGACAAAGTCACCGCAATCAACGTGCGGGGTGTAGTCAGTTTTATGCTTGCCGCGAAGAAGAACAGCGGCCTGAGCAGCAGTCTCGCCGAGAGGCTTATTCGCAGCATCGAGAATGTACCACTTGCGGGTGACAGTCTTCTCGTTTGCCATAAATGTCGACATTTTATGCCCTCCATTAAAATTGTCTTCGTAATGAATTTCTAAGTATCGTGAAAAAAGAATGTAAAAAACATTCCCTTTTTACGTTACTTAGTATATAATCACATTACGAGCATTACAATCTTACACTTTTTGGGATGAAAAGTCAACACCTATTTTTCAATTTTTTAATTTATACTTTACAAACTCTTTAAAACTCTCGTTTTCTCTTAAATGCTCTTAAATTCTCACAACGCAAATTAAAATTTTTGGAGGAAATTTTCATGCAAAGGATATTGAGCCTTGTCAGAAAGTGCATAGCTGAGTACAAAATGATAGAAAATGGCGATATAATAGGTGTAGGAGTTTCGGGGGGGAAGGATTCTCTTATTACCCTTCTTGCGCTTTCTGAGCTTCGCCGCTTTTATCCAAAGAATTTTGAAATTAAAGCTATTACCATAGACTCCGACCCCGCAAAAAGCGATTTTTCTGAAATAAGAGAGCTCTGCGCTCGCCATAAAATTGAGTATTCGGTTTTGGAAAGTAATATATTTGAAATCATTTTTGATATAAGAAAAGAAGAAAACCCCTGTTCCCTTTGTGCAAAAATGAGAAGGGGAATGCTTCATGATGAAGCGATACGGCTTGGGTGCAACAAAATTGCATTGGGACACAACTTTGACGATGCCGTCGAGACATTTTTGATGTCACAGATATTTGAAGGACGAATCTCCTGTTTTTCTCCGGTCACACACCTTGACAGAAAGGGGCTCTGGCAAATACGCCCGCTTTTGTATGCAGATGAAAAGCTTATTCGAAGCGTTACAAGACGGCTTCAACTTCCGATAGTTAAAAACTCATGTCCTGCAAACGGTAATACAAAGCGACAGGAAATAAAAGAGTTTGTTTATAAAATGAACAAGAAATATCCGAGGTATTCAACAAAGATATTTAATGCGATGCAGAGATTGCCGCTTTCGGGATGGGAAAAGCTTGATTCTGACCCTCGGAAAACTGCGAAAGAAGACAAGAAGGAAGCAGATTAATCTGCTTCCTTTATTAAATCTTTTATGGCTTCGCCTCCAAGCAAAAGCCCCGCTGCACCAACAGCCCATACAGCACTTGCGGGGGTTCGTTCTTTTACAATAGGGGATTCATCTGAGAAAACGACTTTGAGGTGCTTTATTCCACGAAGTCCGAGCTCTTTTCTCATGACTTTTGCAAGAGGGCAGACAGACGTTTTTGAAATGTCTGAAACCTTGAATTTCTCGGCACAAATCTTATTACCTGCACCCATTGCGGAAATAATGGGGATATTTCTGTTTTTCGTTTCAACAATCAGACTGATTTTATCTGTCACGGAATCTATGGCATCAATAATATAGTCCGGCCTGTCAGAAAAGAACTCTTCACCCATTTCCGAGGTGTAGCGCTTTTCAATCTTGATTATTTCAATAGCGGGATTTATATCCAAAAGCCTCAATGCGGTAACTTCGACTTTGCTTTTACCAACAGTGCTCTTTGTTGCACATAACTGTCGGTTTATGTTTGAAACATTGACCGTATCAAAATCGACGAGAGTGAGTTTTCCGATTCCTGAGCGGGCGAGGGCCTCTGCAGCATATCCTCCAACTCCACCAAGCCCAAAGATCATAACGTGTTTCTTTGAGAGACGTGAAACTTTTTCTTCTCCTATTAAGGCTGAAAGGCGAGAGAATTTTAAATCCATAATAATTTTCCCCGCAGCTGCCGTGTGTATTCGTTTATAACCTGCACAATTGCAGGTGGGTTTCCTATCTCGCGCTTCATATGCTTCCAACGTCCGACGCGCAAAAGGCACATCGGGAGGCCTGCTATCTACGTAAGAACGCGGAATCCCGTTGTATAAATGTGGGTTTAAAAAAATACATCACGAACAGAGCAGGGTGGCTACCTACCTTGTTTGTTTTTTATATTATAGCATATAAGGAAACGGTGCGCAATAAATTGCGTGTCCGTTTATTCGTCGTCTTCCTCCAATGCTTCATCCATAAAAGCCTCATATGCAGCTTCAAGCTCTGCTTCGTCATCAACGGTAACAAGCATTTCCTCACCATTTTCATCTGTTTCGAGGCGAAGAATAATGATTTCGGCAGCACTGTTTTCACTTGCGGAATCAACCTCAGTAAAAGCCAAATACATTTTTGAGTTCATTTCTATTGTGTCAATATGTTCAAACTCGTATTCATTTCCTTCTTCATCAGTAAGGGTAATAATATCTGCTCCGAATTTATTTTCCATAATAATTCACACTCCTTTCTTATAGGATACCGCTTTATCGAAGAGAAATCAATAAAAATTTTAATTTTTTATTTGCATAATTCGGACATTCCTAAAATATATTGTATTGGCAAAGTAAAAAGAAAAAAGAGGAGGCATGTTTTGTGGAAAATATCTACACGGATATTTCCCGTCGCACGCAGGGCGATATATATATCGGAGTTGTAGGACCGGTGCGGACAGGTAAATCAACATTTATAAAACGTTTTATGGAAACGCTGGTTATCCCGAATATCGAAAACATATACAGCAAGGAGCGTGCTCAGGATGAGCTTCCGCAGAGTGGCTCCGGAAAAACAATAATGACGGCTGAGCCAAAGTTTGTCCCTGAAGAGGCTGTAAGTATCTCGCTTGACGGAAATTCGAGTTTAAATGTCAGAATGATTGATTGTGTCGGATATATGGTAAATGGGGCGTTGGGAGTAACCGAGGACGGCTCACCAAGAATGGTAACAACACCTTGGTGTGACCATGAAATTCCGATGACGGAAGCTGCTGAGATCGGAACGCGAAAGGTGATTTCTGAGCATTCAACAATCGGGCTTGTTGTTACAACGGACGGTAGCGTTACGGATATTCCGAGAAATGAATATGTCGAAGCTGAAAAAAGGGTAATTGAAGAACTGCGAGAAATCGGAAAACCTTTTCTTGTCGTTTTAAATTCCGCCAATCCGGCAGGGGCGCAAGCAAAGCAGTTGGCAAATGAAATTTCAGAAAAGTACAATGTAACATGTATTCCGGTAAACTGTATGAGTGCAGATGAGCCTGAAATAAGAAATATAATCAAGGGAATTTTGTACGAGTTCCCAATTTCAAAGGTTGACGTATTTATGCCGCCGTGGTTTGATACACTTTCAAAGAATCATCCGGCAAAAACACAGCTCTATTCTGCCGTTCTTGAAAGTGCAAAGAAAATTGAGAAAATTCGTGATATTGACACGTTTGCGGATGAAATAAAAGAGAGCACATTATTAGATGAAGCAACCATAACATCAATAAATCTCGGAACAGGGGACATTGAAATAAAGGCTGTTCTTCCTCAAAGCATTTTTTATGATATTCTCAGTAAGCAAACCGGATTTGAAATCAATGATGACGGCGATTTGCTGCCGCTTTTAGAGGCACTTTCAAAGGTTAATTCTGAATATATGCGTGTATCAGAAGCTCTTGAACAGGTTAAAGAAACGGGCTATGGAATCGTTATGCCAACTACAGGAGAATTAACGCTCGAACAACCGGAAATCGTAAAGCAGGGAGGAAGATACGGAGTCCGTCTACGTGCTAGTGCACCGTCTATACATATGCTGCGTGCAGATATAACGACTGAGGTCGCACCGATCGTAGGAAGCGAAAAACAATCAGAAGAGCTTGTTGTGTGCATGTTAAAGGAATTTGAGGATGCGCCTGAAAAAATTTGGGAGTCCAATATATTCGGAAAATCTCTATACGATTTAGTTAATGAGGGGCTTCACAACAAACTGCATAAAATGCCGCAGGATGCAAGGATGAAGCTCAAAGAAACGATTGAAAAAATAACAAATGAAACCTGCAGCGGACTCATATGTATCATATTATAGAGATAAAAAAGCGGAGCGATGAGTAAAACCATCGCTCCGCTAAAA
>JAZRPO010000045.1:0-2164 GCA_045649265.1 Eubacteriales bacterium | reverse complement strand
AGCTTTAATTTTCCGTTTTCTTTAAATTTAATATTGCTGTAATCTGTTTTAATTCCCATTTTTACACTTCCTCAAAAAAAGTATCAGGCTTATTGGGGTCGAAGCTTTCGTTTGCCCACATAACAGTAACCAGATTTTCGGTTTTGCTTAAATTTATTATATTGTGGGTATAACCTGGTAGCATATGCACCGCCTCGATTTTATCCCCGCTTACGTAAAATTCAAGTACTTCATCGGTACCGATTTTTCTTTGCTGAATAAGTCCCTTACCGCTTACTACAATAAAGAATTCCCACTTTGTATTGTGCCAGTGTTGACCCTTTGTAATTCCGGGAGCTGAGATGTTAACGGAGACCTGACCGCATCTTTCTGTTTTGAGAAGCTCGGTAAAGCTTCCGCGCGCGTCAATGTTCATCTTAAGCGGGAACGCCGCCTTCTCTTTCGGGAGATATGAAAGATATGTTGAATAGAGCTTCTTTGCAAAGCTACCTGCGGGGATTTCCGGGATAACGAGAGTTTCGGGTTGAGCCTTGAAAGTTTCAAGCAAATCGACAATCTCGCCGAGTGTTGCCTGATGTTCAACCGGCACTTTGCAGAAGTCTCCGTCACGGGTTTCTTTGCCTTCAAGCGCGCGGAGCATTTCATCAAGAAGATCATCTATGTAGACGAGGTTAAGGGAGATGTCGCGCGAATTGACGGTAATTTCAAGGTCATTTGCGATGTTGTTGCAAAATGTCGCAATAACGCTGTTATAATTAGGGCGGCACCACTTTCCGAAAAGATTGGGGAAGCGGTAGTTTAAGACTTTTGCACCCGTTTCATTGCCATAAGCAAAAAAGAGGTCCTCTCCTGCTTTTTTGCTTATTCCGTAATCATTCGGAAGTGCCGCCTGAATAGACGAACTGTTCATAACAGGGCAGGTGTTACCGTGCTTTTTGAGAGCATCAAGAAGGGTGGAGGCAAAGCCGAAGTTCCCCTTCATAAACTCATCAGCATTCTTCGGGCGGTTGACTCCTGCGAGATTAAAGACAAAATCTGCTTTTCGGCAGAATTCGTCAAGAAATGCGGGGTCTGTGTCAATATCGTATTCAAAAACTTCGGAAATCGAAAGCGTGGGGCGAGTTCTGTCCTTGCCGTCACGGATGTTTCTGAGGCAAGAACAGAGATTTTTCCCCACAAAGCCGTATGCCCCCGTAACTAATATCTTCATTTTGCAAGCTCCTCCTGAATATAGGCAAGAACTGCGATTTTTGCCTTGGTTTCTTCAATTGAAAGAAGCTCGGTATTGTTTGAATTAAACTCGGTGAGAGTGTTGCGCTCGGTATCGCCGTGTTTGAAGTATTTATCGTAGTTAAGTCCGCGCTTGTCCGCAGGAACGCGGTAGAAATCGCCCATATCAATCGCATTTGCGCACTCTTCGTTTGTGAGGAGAGTTTCGTACATCTTCTCACCGTGGCGAATGCCGATGATTTTAATTTTGCTCTCATCGCCACCGAAGAGCTCAATAACTGCCTTTGCCTGGGTTTCAATGGTGCAGGCGGGCGCCTTCTGGACGAGGATATCGCCGTTTTCTCCGTTTTCAAATGCAAAGAGAACGAGGTCCACCGCCTCATCAAGGCTCATTATAAAGCGAGTCATTGTCGGGTCGGTAAGGGTGATTGTCTCGCCTTTTCTTATCTGCTCAATCCAGAGCGGGATAACAGACCCGCGGGAGCACATAACGTTACCGTAGCGGGTGCAGCATATTTTGGTCTTTTTCGGGTCAACCGTCCGGCTTTTTGCAACGACGACCTTTTCCATCATCGCTTTGCTTGTCCCCATAGCATTTACGGGGTATGCCGCTTTGTCGGTCGAAAGACAGATGACGGACTTAACGCCCGCATCAATTGCGGCAGTAAGAACGTTGTCGGTTCCGATGACGTTTGTGCGGACCGCCTCCATTGGGAAGAATTCGCATGATGGAACCTGCTTGAGCGCGGCGGCGTGGAAAACATAGTCAACCCCAATCATCGCGGGGCGGATGGAATCTATATTTCGCACATCGCCTATATAAAACTTAATTTTATCCGCATATTCGGGGAACTTAACCTGATATTCATGGCGCATATCGTCCTGCTTCTTCTCATCCCGTGAGAAAATGCGGATTTCGCCGATGTCGGTACGG
>JAZRPO010000044.1:0-4652 GCA_045649265.1 Eubacteriales bacterium | reverse complement strand
AAGCCGGGTTCTGTCTTGACAGTCATCTATCTAGTTCCGCAATTGCTCACGGAATCAAGCCGCCTCCTTGGAACGGTCGGGCAAACCATATGTTCCTCCACGGCGTTGCTCCGGATAGAGTTTACAGCGTAAAACCCATGTCTCCATGGGCCGGGTGGGCTCTTACCCCACCTTTTCACCCTTACCTTACGGCGGTATATCTCTGTTGCACTTGTCCTGGGGTCACCCCCGGCGGGCGTTACCCGTTATCCTTGCCCTGTGGAGCTCGGACTTTCCTCATGCGCCGCCTTTCGGCATATGACGCATGCGACTGTCCGGCCTACTCGCTGTGAATATTATAGTTCAAATCTGATTGACTTGTCAAGGTAATGGTTTTCATCTGCCCCTTATATTAAATCTTGAATTAAGCACCAGCCAGTTCTGAGGAAACGGACGCATAAGGTTCCAGTATCCTGCGCCAAAAAGCGAGTACTCTCGGATAAGCGAAAGCTTTGCATCTATACTTCTTGCATCCTCAAACCAAACCTCGTGAGTTTTTCCGTCATCTGATACATAGTTGAAAAACGGACTTTGCGCCGCCTCGTCATACTGAATCTCAGCACGAAACCTCCTTGCAAGTTCGACTGCCCGAACGCTTGAAATCGATTGTGCTCGGCTCTGCCCCTGCTCAAACGGAAGGGTCCAATCATATCCGTAATTCGGAATCCCCAGAAAGATTTTTTCAGGCGGAATTACGGTAAGAGCATACTCTACTACTCTCCTTACATTCGGAAGCGGTGCAACCGCAAGCGGCGGACCGTATGTATATCCCCACTCATACGTCATAAGTAAAACAAAATCTGCCGCCGCGCCAAGCGCCGCATAGTTATGCCCCTCATACAAAAGCCCGCGTTGGTCATCTGAGGTTTTGGGTGCAAGCGCAACTATTACTATTTTCCCCAAGGGAGAAAGACGCTCTCTGAACTCCGCCACCAGTTCAGCATAGGCTGCGGCATTTCTTGCAGGCAGGTATTCAAAATCAATATCAAGCCCCGAATATCCCTTTTGCTCCATCGTCGCAAGCACATTTTCAATGAGGTTTTCGCGGGCGACAGAATCACTTAATACCCCCTCGGCAAGTGCACTTGAAAAACCGCCGTCCTCAGTAAGCGTTGACAGGTGCATAAGCCCACGGGTTCCATACGCTCTTGCAAGAGTCAGAAGCGTTGCATCATTTAATTCTACGAGCTCACCCTCGCTGTTAAAGCCGTATGTAAACGGGGCGAGATATGTGTTGTACGGCAATGTCTGCCTGAGAAGCGGAATGTTTATAAACGGATATGCATACCCATAAACCGTTGCATCATATGTCGGCAAATCTTCATACGATATCACAAGGCTCTGCCCGGGAAAAATTATGGGAAGTCCTCCGAGATTTATGTTGTTTCTGTATAAGGTGTTCTCACTTACGCCGTAAAGCGAGGCAATGGAAGAAAGCGTTTCTCCCTCGACAACAGTGTGCAATATATCAGGCCTTAAAATAACAACTGTCTGCCCTACAACAAGCGGAGTTTCAGGAGGGATTTCGTTTGTCACCGAAATACGCTCAACACTTACGCCGAATCTCTCAGAAATTGAGGTTAGCGTATCTCCCGGTGCAACTACATAAATTTCCAAAAATATCACCTGCACTCAAAAAATAGTTACAGCAATATATGCATTTTTGCCAAAAATAAGAACGGTAGATTTCGTATCGAAATGTTTTTGACTGAAAAAATAAAAAATAGCTTGATTTTTGCGGCATAATGTGATATTATCTATTTTGCTATCTAATGCGTTACCGAAAGAGGTGAATTTCATGAAGGCAGGTATCCATCCTGATTATAAGCAGACTACAATTACCTGTGCATGCGGCGAGGTTATAGAAACAGGCTCTACAAAGGAGAATATCAAAATCGAAATTTGCTCCAAGTGCCATCCGTTCTATACCGGAAAGCAGAAGCTCGTTGATACGGGCGGCCGTGTCGATAGGTTCAACAAAAAGTTCGGTTTGTCTGAAGGTAAGTAATTATCTTTCTGTCGTGAACTTCGCCGAAGCTGTTTTCAGCTTCGGTTTTTGTTGTATTTTCAGTGTTTTTTTGGCAGGTGTGAAGAATGGTAGATTTAAAAAACGATTGGAATGAGATGCTCGCAGATGAGTTTAAAAGCGACTATTATCTCAAACTCCGCGCATTTCTCACAAACGAATATAAAACTCAAAGAGTTTTCCCTGAGATGCAGGACATTTTCACCGCGCTCAGGCTCACATCATACCGTGACACGCGCGTTGTCATTCTCGGGCAGGACCCCTACCATGGCGAGGGCCAGGCTCATGGGCTTGCTTTTTCTGTTAAGGATGGAGTACCAATCCCGCCGTCACTTCGCAATATGTACAAAGAGATTTATGAGGAAACAGGAAACCCTCCTCCCCAATCAGGAAATCTCACGCGCTGGGCTAATCAAGGAGTTCTTCTTCTCAACACATCGCTTACAGTGCGTGAAGGTCGGGCAAACTCACATAGCGGCCGTGGGTGGGAGATTTTTACCGATGCCGTGATAAAAAAGCTCAATGAGCGCGACAAGATGGTCATTTTTCTGCTATGGGGGCGAAACGCCAAAGAAAAACAAACTCTAATCACGAATAAGCTCCACAAGGTTTTTACTGCCGCTCACCCCAGCCCACTCTCTGCACATAACGGTTTCTTTGGCTGCGGCCATTTTAATTCAGCAAATCGCGAGCTTGTTCTTGCAGGCGAGATGCCAATAATCTGGTAAGCTTTATTGCTTTTTTAAACATGTGGGCGGAGGATATCTGTGTATCCTCCGCTCACATATGTTTTGTCCTCCGAATAATATGGAACATAACATAATCGGAGGACACTCAATGTATTCTTCAAAAAATAACACCGGTGCTGCGGCGCTGATTTTTTCAAAAGATTCGTCGGAAAGCTTTACAATGCTCGTCTCATCCCCTCCCCCGATATGGCTCTCAGAAAAAAACCTTACCGAAATATGCGTGAATGAAAGCGGTATGTACTGTCTCTGTTTTTTATTTTTTTCAGAAGAAGGCGTAAGCGCACATCTCACGGTAAACGGACGAAAAATCCCCGGGTCTGAGACAAATGCCGAAAACGGAATAATCTGTAACAGTGCAGTATGCAGCATCCGCGATGCCGCGCTTCCCTGTTGCTTAAGTGTTACAACGGATAAGATTTGTGAAATCGGAGTTTTTCTTGTAATACAATGCAGAATTTAATTTTTTCTGTACTAAGCTGCAAAAATGTGATATAATTATATAAAACTTATTGAAACGGAAGGTACAAAAAATGAAGTCTAAGAAATTTTCACTCATTGCGCTTTCTCTCGCGGTAATTTTTCTTCTCTCGGCATGCGGAGAGCCTTCGTTCAAGGGTTATGGATTCGGCTATGACGAGCCTGAGGTTGAGCTGCCCGAGTATAAAAGTGCACTTACCGGGCTTCCGGTTGAGAGCCAAGAGGATGAAAACCGCCGCCCTGTCGCAGTTATGATAAACAATATTAAAAAAGCTCTTCCGCAATACGGAATTTCAAACGCAAGCATCGTTTTCGAGGCACTTGCAGAGGGTGGAATCACAAGGCTTCTTGCGGTTTTTGACGATATTTCAGATGTTGAAAAGATTGGCACGGTTCGCTCTGCACGGCCATGTTATATTGACTTTGCGGAAAGCCTTGATGCCGTTTATGTACATATCGGCGGAAGCCCCGAGGCATACTCTCGCATTGAAAAAGACAGCATTGATTCCTTTGATTTTATAGAAGGAAAAAACAACTCCATGTACTGGCGTGATCAGGAGCGCATCAAGTCAAGCGGATATGAACACAGCGTTTTTACATCCGGCAGGCGCATTATGGAGAGAATTAATTCTGAAAATATCCGTATGACTCGTAACAATGGTTACGGCCCTGTTTTCAACTTCTCAGACGAAGCTTCATACAATGGCAAGGATGCTACCAAAATTTCCGCAGTATTTTCTTCTTATAAAACGGGAACATATACATATGACGATGCTCTCGGTCTATACAGAATCGGGCAGTACGGAACAAGCCATATAGATGCTCTTTCCGGAAATCAGATTGCATTTAAAAATGTTTTTCTCCTGCATATGAATTCATACGTTATCCCCGGGGATACGGCGGGCAGGCTTCGCTTTGAGTCTGTGGGAAGCGGAAGCGGCTACTATTTCGTTAACGGAACAAAAACCGATATAACATGGGAAAGAGCAGGAGCTTCTGCACCGTTTAAGTTTTTCGCCTCTGACGGTTTGGAGCTTTCAGTTGTCCCCGGCGACAGCTATGTCGCAATCGTACCGCTGAATGCAGACATCTCAATATCGGGAGAAGAAAACATTCCTGAAAATGTTGAATAAAAGTTCTTGACATTGCCCTTAATTTTTGCTAAAATCATATATGGTTTTTCGAGCACCGAATAACCGTATAACATAGTTTATCTAGGTTTCTCAAAACTAAATATTTCGTCATTAACGGTGTTTGCACCGTTAATATACGGAGGGATATCGAAGTGGTCATAACGAGGCGGTCTTGAAAACCGTTTGGGGGCAACCCCACGTGGGTTCGAATCCCACTCCCTCCGCCAT
>JAZRPO010000043.1:0-34896 GCA_045649265.1 Eubacteriales bacterium | reverse complement strand
GTTTTAAGAATTTCCTTAAGGAACAGAGAACAAGGAACCCACACATGAGATTTCTGTCTATTTTAATCTATCTATATTTTCTATTTATTAATACATCTTTTTCTTTGTCAGCATATTCAACAAGCGATTTTGAATACTTTTTAAAGAGAGGAGGCGTTGCTTTGTGGAGAATATGGCAAATTCTAAATGGCATATATTTACCGATGCGAAAGACCTTGACTCAAACGCAGTATTTACCCTTGAACTTCAGAAAGCAATGCTTCACTCTCTTTTAGAAAACAAAAATCTTACCTTTAAGCAATATGAACAAGCTCTTGTACTTTTAAAGAATAAAAAACGAAAAAAGTAAAACTGAACTTTTTCTTCAAGTTTCATGTAAAATGTGATATAATTATCGGCATTAAACAACTCAAGAGGCACCCGGGAATGAAAGCAAACATCTTCTTATCTCCTTTCTTCCGGGAATAGAATTGTATAAGTTGGGAAAGTTTTGCAACAGCGTTTAATAAATATTAAACTCTAAATGAAAGGAAGTGACATTATGATTTATGTAGCAGCATACTGCCGAGTATCGACGGACAAGGATGATCAGATGAACTCATTTGAGAGTCAGAAGCGATATTTCGAGCAAGAAATAAAGCGTAACCCCGACTGGGAGCTTTATGAGATTTATGCCGATGAGGGCTTAAGCGGGACTAACACAAAGAAGCGAAAGGCGTTTCAGAAGATGATAGCCGATGCGCATCTCGGCAAGTTCAGCTTGATTCTCACCAAAGAGGTCAGCCGTTTTGCAAGAAACACGGTTGATGCCCTTGAATACACCCGAAATCTTTTAAAAGTCGGCGTTGGTGTGTATTTTATCCTCGACAACATAAACACCCTTGATCAAGACGGTGAATTTCGTCTTACCATGATGGCATCCTTTGCTCAGGAAGAAAGCCGAAAGACCTCTAACCGAGTAAAGTGGGGCCAGACACGGCAAATGGAAAAAGGCGTTGTTTTCGGGCGCAGTATGCTCGGCTATGACGTAAAGGACGGAAAGATGTACATAAACGAGTGCGGTGCGGAAATCGTGCGGCTGATTTATCACAAATTCGTGCGTGAGCACAAAGGCACCTGCACGATTGCGCGAGAGCTTCGTGAAGAGGGACGTAAAACCTTGAACGGAAACAGCACATGGTCTAATACTACTATTCTGAAAATCCTGCGGAACGAGAAATACTGCGGTGATTTGCTCCAAAAAAAGACTATTACCAGAGACTATCTTACTCATGAAAAGAAATACAACAAAGGCGAAGAAGCTATGGTTTTTCTACGCGATCACCACGAGCCGATCATCGACCGTGAGATGTGGGATGAAGCGCAGTACATACTCGACAAGAACCGACCGTCGGCAGACGTTCGAGCACAACACTCAAACCGATATCCGTTATCGGGCAAGATTAAGTGCGGACACTGCGGAAGCTCGTTTTCGGCAAAGTATAAGCGCAAGGACGGTCCCACTCCCTACAAGGGTTGGCACTGCAACACACACTCTACGCAAGGCAAAAAACACATCGACAAGGCGGGTAACGAGGTCGGGTGTGATTTGAACTGTCAGATAAGCGAGCGGGATTTTATGGCGATTCTGGCACATGTAATGGCCTGTGTGGATGTGGACAAAGATAAAATCACAAATGAGCTTTGCGACGTCCTCGCAGTCGTTTTAAAGCAGAATCTTGAGTTCGAGGACGATACCGAGAAGATTACACAAAAGCTTGATGAACACCGCAAGAAAAGCGATATGCTCCTTGATTTATACTTGGGAGGTGATTTGACGAAAGAAGAATACCGAACACGCAAGGAGGAACATTCAAAAAACATTAAAGCTTTTGAAAAGCGACTCCGAGAGCTTGAAAAGAAGAAAGACACTACATACGATTTGCAGGCTGCCGTTCAAGATATCCGAGCGCACATAAAAGGCGTATTCGACGGCGTGAAGCAGGACGAAAACTTCTACAAATACATCCTCGACAAGATAGTTGTGAACTCCCGAGAGGATATGGAGGTGTATTTAAACCTGTTGCCGTTTCGCTGGAAAATCGTTGCAAAATCAGCACTTTCGGGCGATTTTAATTTGGGTACCTCAAAAAACACGATGTACCCACATCAGTCAATATCCCTTTTACCGTGTCATACGGCATTGCATATCTCTGATTGAGATATCTCATTGATGCGTTAAGCTCGCCGTCCGGTCCGCCAAGCTGTGTGATGATTATTTTTGCAGCGGCAGGGTTGGGCTTCTTGATTTTTACAGGATACTGTAATTTCTTTTCATATATCCACATACTCTAACACTCCCCCTCCCAAGGCCAGGGACCCTGTATCCAGTCCCAGTTGTTTTCGTTTTTGTTTCCATACATCGTTATGGGTCCGATTTTTGCTTCATATTCCGCAACAAGCTTTTCACGCTCGCTCTGAAGCTTTGAATAATACTTGAGAGCTTTTAAGTTGTTGGGGTGAGTATCCAAAAACAGAACTGTTTCGATGATTGCAAAATCGTATTCTTTGATTTTTCGCATCAAATGATTCTTCTGTGATGAATAATTACCGCTTCTATTCATATTTGAATTCATCTGCATCCCCATACATCCTCCCCGAAAAAAGGTTTGTCAAGGTCAGGAAATTGTGTTCCGCGTGCAAGAGCCTCCTGGGGCTCTTTGACGTCTTTCCACTGCTGCATGGGGACATATGCCATCCCAACTACCATGTCACCACAGGAAAGCTCGTCAAAATTCGCTTCGCCGCAATGCTTATGCTCGTCATGCAGCTTCATATATGGAGTTTCCATAGATTACCTGAGTCTCCTTTTATAGATTTTAAGGATTTATTCCTTACAGCTTATCCTATGTACTTTATCAAAAACTTGTTAATCAAAAAAACAGAGCAGAGGTTCTTCCTCTGCTCTGTTCAGACTATTTCTTTTTCGAAAGTCTTATAAACAGCTTGATTATTTCCTGGATGGGCAGAATTGCGAGTGCCAGTGCTATTGCTATGCCGTATTCCTGCGCGTCAAGCCGGGCAAGCTCAAAGGCATTTGCAAGAAACGGAACCTCGATAACAATTGTCACAAGGATTAAGGAAACAACTGCCGCGCCCCAGAGCCATAAGTTCTGACTCTTCATTTTAAAAACCGAACCGGTAAGCGAGCGGAGATTAAAGGAATGAACTATTTCTCCTATTGCAAGTGTTAAAAATGCCATTGAAGTTCCAAGCATTTCTGCATCATACGGGAGTGTTCCGAATTTCATAATGTGGTCGGGGTATAAAATATCGCGCCCTATGAAATATGAAACAAGAGTTATTGCTGTTACAATAAGCCCCTGATATACAATAGCAACACCCACACCACCCGCAAAGATTCCTTCGTCTGCCTTGCGGGGTTTTCGCTGCATAATATCACTTTCAGGCCTTTCCATACCAAGCGCAAGCGCCGGCAAGCAGTCTGTAATCAAGTTTATCCAAAGAAGATGGGCAGGCTTGAACAGAACAAAGCCAAACAGGGTTGCAAAGAAAATTGAAACCACCTCTGAAAGGTTTGAAGCAAGGAGAAACTGAATACACTTTCGTATGTTGTCGTATATCCGTCTTCCCTCTCCAACTGCCGAAACGATCGTTGCGAAGTTATCATCTGCAAGAATCATATCTGCAACATTTTTTGTGACATCAGTTCCTGTTATGCCCATGCCGACACCGATATCTGCATTTTTTATTGATGGGGCATCATTTACACCGTCACCTGTCATTGCAGTTATTTTTTTTAGCTTCTGCCACGCTCTTACAATCCTCGTTTTATGTTCAGGTTGAACACGGGCATATACAGAGTATTTCTCAACAATACAGTCAAAATCCTCTTCTGGGAGCGCCGAGAGCTCAGCGCCCGTTATTGCCTCGCTTGCATCATTTATGATTCCGAGTTGAGATGCGATTGCAATCGCTGTATCCTTGTGGTCTCCTGTTATCATTATAGGTCGAATTCCCGCTCGCCGACAATCTTCAATCGCAGCCTTTACCTCATCGCGGATAGGGTCAATCATCCCGACAAGTCCTATGAAGCAGAGTTTGTTTTCAAGTGTTCCCGCCTCATAATTCTCAGGCGTCGTGTCATATTTCCTCTCTGCCGCTGCAAGAACGCGCAGAGCGCAGTCTGCCATACCTTTGTTTGCTGTAAGTATTTTTTCCTTTACGGTGTCTGTGAGTTTTACCCGTTCTCCGTCAATATAGGCTTCCGTGCAGCATTTGAGGATTTCGTCCGGCGCACCTTTCGTAAACTGAATAATCCCGCTTTTGCTTTGAAACACAACGGACATCATCTTGCGTTCTGACGAAAACGGAGCTTCCCCTATTCTTATATATTCCTTTGCTTGCTCGCCCTTATCAAGTCCGAGAGCGTATGCATAATTTACAAGCGCACACTCCGTAGGCTCTCCTACGGCGGTTTTTGTTTCTGCATCAAGCTTAGCATCAGAAGCGAGGGACATCGCAGTTGCAAGGTGTTTTTCGTCAGAGCTGAAATTTTCGACAACAGTCATCTTGTTCTGAGTGAGAGTTCCCGTTTTGTCTGAACAAATTATCTGAGTGCAACCGAGCGTTTCAACAGCTGTGAGTTTTCTTATAATTGCGTTTCTTCTCGACATATTTGTCACTCCGATTGACAAAACAATCGTCACGACGGTTGCAAGCCCCTCGGGGATTGCCGCAACCGCAAGAGAAATTGCAATCATAAATGTATCAAGTAAGGTTTCGAGCCTGAGTGCACCGTTTGAGAGAATTGAACGGATTATATTTATCGCAAAAATTACGATACAAATGCCTATCACGAGTTTTGTGAGAACCTTGGAAAGCTCCGAAAGCTTTACCTGGAGAGGCGTTTTTCCGTCCTTTGCTTGAGTCAGGGCATCAGCAATTTTACCCATTTCCGTATCCATTCCGGTAGCTGTGACAACAGCTTTACCACGACCGTAAACGACAGTACTGCCCGAAAACACCATATTTCTTCTGTCCCCGAGAGAAACATCGCCCCTTTCATCGCCTGCAAGACGCTCTATGTCTTTTGTAACCGGCACGGATTCACCCGTTAGCGCGGCTTCTTCAATTTTAAGGCTTGCACATTCTATAATCCGCGCATCTGCAGGGACAGCATCTCCGGCTTCGAGGATTATTATATCTCCTGTTACGAGTTCTTCGCTTGGGATAACCATATACTTCCCATCGCGCATTACCTTTGAAGTTGCCGCCGACATCTCCTGAAGCGCTGCGATCGACTTTTCAGCCTTACTCTCCTGCACGACACCTAAAACTGCATTTATGATTACAACTGCCATAATTATTATGACATCTGCCGGAAATTCTTTTTCATAAACTGCCATTACTGCGGCAATAAGTGCCGCAATTATAAGTATAATTGTCATCGGCTCTGCAAGTTGCTTGAAAAAGCGTTTAATTACTCCGTCGCTCTTGCCTTCTCGGAGTTTGTTTTTTCCGTTCTCGGAAAGTCTTTTTGCCGCCTCATCTCCGGAAAGACCCGCTTCTGAAGCGCCAAGAGTTTTCATTACCTCGCTATACTCTTTAAGATATGCTTTCATTTTTTACGCCACCTTTCTATAAAATTATATACAAAAAAAAGAGACTTATTTGTATAATCTACAAATAAGTCTCATCATTTCAAATAAAGCCAGAGCAAAATGCCCGATTGTTGACCTTACTGCGATTTCCGCTGATTACTCCCTTGTTTGATGTGTATCAACATATTAAATTACTGTCAATATACCTCTTGGCAAAGCCTTTTCAAGAGTTTTTTACTTTTGACTCTCCGAAGCTTGCTCAGCAGCTTTTTTCTTCTCTTTTTCAAATGCAACTCCGCCGACCTTAACATTTACAGCAACGACGGAGATCCCCGTCATTGATTCGACAGCGGAAATGATATTCGCCTGAACAGCTTTTGCGACTGACGGAATAATCGCACCCTTCTTCACCGTAATGGTTGCAAGGATTTCAACAGACTCCTCATTGAACGAAACCTTAACACCCTTTGAAGCGGATTTCTTCCCCAAAAACTCTGTAACGGTTGAAGCACCGAGGCCTGCTACTCCATCTATCTCTCCTGCAGCTATAGCTGCAATAGATGCAATAACTTCTTCAGAAATTATAACCTTACCGCTATCATCAGCCTTTGCTATATATTCTTTTATTTCAGCCATAATGAGCTACACTCCTTCTTCTGTTAGTATATTTATAGTATAACTCAAAACTCATTTAATTTCAATAATTTTTATTTTCTCCGGTGAAATACCTGCTTCGGCAACGACAATATCCTTGATTTTTGTTGTATCAGAAGCAGTTAATCCTCCCTCCGGAGCTGAAACAATTACATTTACCCCTTTTTCATTTATGAGAGAGACACACTCTTGAAAACCCTTCGCTTTAACAAGTGTTTCTATTCGTGTCTCTGTTATTGCACCTGTTGAAATTGTTTCTATGCTGGCCGCTGCACGGTCCCGGGTTTCCTGTGACAAGCTATCCTCATTTACAGACTCTTTGAGTGTTGTTATTGCACTGTCACGAGCCTTTTGCTTTTCAAGCCGTGCTTCTGCAAAATAATTTGCAGCTTCTCCTGTTTCAATAACCTCACCGGCTGAACTCTGCTCATTTGTTCCGAAAGTTTTTTCAAACCTTTCTCCATCGTCTAAAACTTCTGCCGTGTTTAAATTCAAATACACCGCGACACATATAAAGAGTATGATAATTGCAGTTACTGCACTTTTTTTCTTCATTTTTTCCTCCTATTTTTTCATCTTTATTATGCTGATTTTATTGCTTCCAAGCCCTGTTAGCGCCGAGACGGACGAGATAACCGAGCTTTGCACGTCCGTTCTGTCAGCTCCGTCACAAATTATGACTGCTCCGCGAAATTCCGGATAAAGCTCCTTCACAATAAGCGGACTTTGTCTTCCCGAGCCCTCGGACACTATACTCGGTTTTATATCGCTGTCGCTTTCAATCATCACCCCGCTCTCGTTTTCTCGCGCACTTTTCTTTGAATCTTTTTCAAAAACACTTTCCGGTCCTGAGTTTATCGACAATATCACCTTACATCTGCCAACGCCATTACATTCGGAAAGGCAGGCTTCAATTCTCTTTTCAAAACGGTCAAGCTCAAATTCAACGAAGCTTTCCTTTGCTGTTTCTTTTTCCTTTTCTCCCTGCGGCAAAACCAACAAAAAAAGACCGACAAATATAATTACGGCAAGGTACCTATACTTTTGCAGTATCTTTAAAAATCCTGCCGGATTAAACATATCCTTTTTCATTATTCTTCCCTCAATTTAATTTCCTGTTTTTCGATAGAAAGCCCTAAATCTTCTTCCAGCACCCGGCTTACCTTTTCTTTGTTTGAAAAATCGTTGATGATTACACTTGCCGCAACCGGCACTCTTTCTTCTACCTCAATATAAGCTTCACAACCGGCATCGAGCTTCGCTTTGTTTAATACATATGCCGATAGCTTTTCTTCTATGATTTTGTTTTCTATTTCCTCGCATTTTATCTGTGATTTTTGTATCCTTTCATCAATCCGACTTTGATACACTCGTCCGATTGCAAAAATTTCTGAAGAGCTTATTTGTTTTAGCGGCGAAACTAAAACAAATATGAGAATAATGCTTCCAAGCATTGAGCAGACCTTTCCCGCGCTGTTTTTTGGAGCTATTGCAGCCACTACTGACATTATAAAGGTCACCGCACAAAGCGATGCAATCCACGTTTTTACTCCTTCCATATCACAAAACTCCCACGCTTCTCATCGCCGCAATAATTGCGACTATTATAACGGTTGCAACAGATGCACACATTGCAAGCACAAGTCCGAAGCTTTCTGCGATACGCGATGAAAGCTCAGCTATACTCCCTCCTATTACCGGGCTTGCAATCAGAGAAGCTGCCTTGAATGTAAAATAATTCACAAGCATCGCCGCAAACGGGCTTGCAAATGCAGATAAAATCGAGAGCATTCCGAATACCCCTATTGCATTTTTCATCATCGCAGCTCCTGCAATAACGGTTTCCGCAGCCTCAGACACTGTTGCCCCTACAATCGGCACCGTGCTCCCCAATGCAAGCTGGGCAAGCTTAAGCCCCGCCTTATCTGCGCTTCCGCTGACAAGGCCTGAAACACTTATATATGAAACAAATGCTCCGAGCAAAATTTTAAGCGTAATTGAAACTATTTTTGTTGAAAACTCAGATATTTTTTGAAGCGCTGCATTCTTCGCCGCAGCATTTGAAGTTGCCGCAAAGATATTTACATACACAAGCGGCAACAAGACCGAACTTATGAGCGTTATGAGAATATCCGAGAACAGGAGCGTTATGCCTGCTTTTATGGTTGCAGCTCCCGGGAGCCCGCATGCAGCCTCTGCCGCAGCTACGCTCGGAAGCAATGCTTTTGAAAAAGTTTCTATCCCTGATATAAACTCCTTTCCCATCCCGATTACACTCGTTATGCTTCCTGATGCTGCCGCAGTCACAGCTATTGCGCCTACAAGCGAGAGTGTGCTTCTGACTGCGTTTTGGCCGCCTCCCATCTCAAGCGACTCCACAGTGCTGCATAAAAAAGATACGGCGCATATTATCGCGACACATTTTATTCCACTTTCAAAAAAAGTGAGAATATTTTGTTTTATTTTGTTTAAGATTCCCATTATACCGTCCGCGAGCGAAATGTTGCCGCTAAACTCTACATCCGCCCCCGGTGGAACAGCCTGAATTACGCTTGGAACATCAAGCGCTTTATAAAGCCCTTCTTCTCCCGATACCGTAGGTATCAGAAATATTATAAAAATGACACAGAACAAAATTTTTTTCATTTGTTTTTCCTCATGATGTGATTTCTCCCAGCAACCCGAACATTAACGGAATTGCAAATGAAATTGCGATGGCTCCTCCCAAAAGCTCTATGTATGATGCTGCAGAGAAAATCCCGCTCTCCCTGCACAAATCAGAAGAAAGCCTCGCTACAATGCTTATTCCCAGTACCTTTATAAGAGGCTCCAACAGTTCTTTTGAGATTCCGGCAAATGAAGCAAGCTCGAAAATCAGCTCTACCACCCTGCCTATTGCATTCGCCGCACAAAAGACCAGAGCACCCAGAAGCACAATTGATGCGATAGTGGACATTTCCGGAAGCGTTCTCCGGAGCAGGAGCACGGTTGTTGCCCCTATTATTGCAAGCGCGCATACTTTAAGCAGAATTTCCATAACCGTCAAAACCCAAAGGTTGATTTTATAAGATCAAACAAGTCGCTTATCTCGCGAATGATTATCATAAGCACGACAATCAACCCCGCAAGTGTCGTCATCATCGCCTGTTCCTCACGTCCGGACCTGACAAGCAGCTGATTTAAGACAGCTACAAGTATGCCTATTGCTGCAACCTTAAAAATTAAATCTACCTGCATTTTTTACTTCTCCGTTTCGCCATTTGCGTCTTTTCTAAATTAATATAATAACAACGGCTACACCACTTATAACACCAAGCCTTGTGTATAGCTTTCCGAGACGTTTCCTATCGTTTTCAGCGCTTTCAGAAAGTGAGCTTATGCGCCTTCCGGTGTGCGAAATTGCGTTTATCTGCTCCTCTGCTCCGTATCTTCCGAGCACGGCGCCAAGTTCCTTTATGACGTCTTTTTCATTTGATTTAAGTTTAAGATAATCTGCCTGCGCAAGAACCTTTGACCAGATGAGAAAAAAAGGAACGTCTCTCCTTTTGTTTTTTTCTTCCAAGCATTCTCTGAAGAAAACATCAAGCGGCTCTGCACTCTCCCGAGAAAGCTTTTCCAAAATCTCCGAAATCGGGGTAAGCCTCCCACCTATTTCAGAGCGCATTATATCAAGTGCCGAAAGAAAGCTCTGCAAGACACGAGCACGCACTGAAAGCTCATTCGAAGCATATATTCCTATTATTGCGGCTCCGCCTATGAGAAGAATTGCTCCTATTATTTTTATCATTCTAATCTCTTGCCCCCTTTGAAATTTCACTTATCCGATATGTAAATTCCCCGCCTTGTTTTTTCAGAATTACGGCAACCTTGAAAACCAAAAGCTCATACAGCTTTTTATACATCGGTTTTGAGAAAACCGACTCAACACTATCTCCGTGAACGGTTGCAAGAATCCCGACACCGCAATTTAAAATCGCAGATATTGCTGCTAGATCCTCTTCTGCCGTAATCTCGTCAAGCGCAATTATGTCAGGCGACATACATCTGAGCATCGCAAGCGCACCGCGTGCTTTGGTTATACCGTCGCAAACGTCTGTGCAACGCCCTGTATCAAACTGCGGAACCCCTTTTATTTTTGCGGCTAGCTCCCCCCGCTCATCAACAAGAGATATCCGGAATCCATTGTCAGAGAGTCTTCGCACAAGGTCACGGAGCATAGTAGTCTTTCCGTGGCCGGGCGGTGAAATTATAATTGTATTTAAGAAAGCTTTGGAGCGCAGAACATGCGGATAAACCTTTTCGGCAGCGGAGGGGATTTCCCTTGCGATTCTTATGCAAACTGATGAGAGGTCGCGTATTGTCATTATCCCGGAAGCGGTTTTGGCATATGTTCCGCACAGCCCGAGCCTATGCCCTCCCGAAACGGTTATATATCCCTCGCTTATGCTTGTCTGGGCGCTATGTACCGACCCACGGGATGCAAGCTCAAGAACGATTTGGAGGTCCTCCTGCCTTACCAATGCTTCTCCACTGCAAGCCTTTTCTCTTCCTCCTATGCACACCGACATATCTCTGCCTGCACGAAGCCGCAGCTCTGATGCAATGCTTTTTTCTTCATCATTCAAGGACAGTGCCGAGAGGCGTAACCGTGGCGGAAGATATTCAACTGCCTGTCCGTACTTTTTAAGTGCCTTGTTTCCCTTTTTCATTTTTCATACCTTTCCTCCATTCGCTAAAATATATGTCCACTCTTTTATGGATAGAACAACAAGTCCAAAAATACACAGGCCATGTAAAACTCTTTTTTTCATAACATATAGTTAAACAGACTGACTACGTTGATTGGAGGCTTCTTATATGGCTATAAAAATTTTTATTGACCAGGGGCATAATCCGCAAGGGGTAAACGCAGGAGCTGAGGGCTTCGGACTCCGCGAGCAGGACATAACCTATAATATCGGGATATATCTTCAGAATATCTTAAATGCCGACCCCCGCTTTGAGGCACGCGTTTCCCGCCCGACACCTGAAACAGTGCTCGGAACAAGCAATGCAACAAGCCTTGCAGCACGTGTAACCGCAGCAAACGTCTGGCCTGCCGACTATTTTTTGAGCATACATGTAAACGCAAATACAGACCCTTCCGTAAACGGAACGGAGATGTATATATTCCGCTCAGGCTCAACAGCACAGGTTCTTGCAGAAAACCTGCTTGATGCCATAACCTCCCGACTCGACACGAAGCGTAACGGTGTCTTTGTCCGTCCGTCGCTATATGTCTTAAGACGCACCCGTATGCCTGCAGTCCTGCTCGAGCTTGCCTATATATCAAACGAAAGCGATGCGGAGAAGTTAGATGACCGCCAATATGCGTTTGCCTATGCAATTTACGTTGGGCTCCTCAATTTTTTTGGCTTAGAAGTTATATAAATAACTGGAAATTTTCCCATATGTATGGTAGAATAGCTTGGAAGTATATTCGGAGGTCATATGTATGGGAACTGTCTTTGAAAATATCGGTTTTAATATTACAGGTGAGGACGATGTTTACAGGCTTGCTGACTTTGTTTTGAACTCAGGCAGCATTCTCCCTGTTGACGATGGGGCTTATGCTGTTTTTTCGGATAAATGCGGTGCTGAAATCTGGGAACGAGTTGCTCTTGACCACGAAAACAAGAGCGTTTCTCTCTTAAATCTTGACCCGCACTTTAACGGAAGCACTGTCTGGCACCTCGAACTTGTTCGTGATTTCTCTGCTGAGCGTGATGATATTCTTGATTGCAAGGCGTTACTTAAAGCTCCCGATTCTGATAGCTCCTTTTGCGCGAGGATTATGGGCGCAAAGGCAGCAAAGCAGCTTCAGAACGGTCTGGAATTCGATTTTCAGGTTTCGCTCATCCCCCACTCCATTTCCCTTTTTGAGAATGAGCTTGAAATGCGAAAGGCGCTTTCAGACGAAACGACAGCGCTCGGAGTTATTGCTCCGGTCGGTATGTACACACGAATGCTCTCAACCGGTGAAGATATGATGCAGACAGACCTCCTCATATCGCGTATTGTAGCAGAAATTAAAACCGGCGATGTCAGATTTATGATTGCTGAAGATAAGCCCATCGGCGAATTTCTCCACCTTGTCATTGATACTGTTTTCGGTCCGCTTGATGTGGCAGTCAGCCAGAATCTCTATGAAACAAAAACGCTCCCCGCCCTTTGCGGGGGCGGGCATATTGCCGTTGTGAGCGGCATCATTTCGGCAAAACTCATAAACAGAGAAAAGGCAGATACAAATGATTGATATTTCAGTTTCAAAACTGAATAAATTTTACGGTGACCACCACGTTCTCCGCGACCTTTCTTTTACGATTGAGCAAGGGGAACGTGTCGGCCTTTTAGGTGATAACGGTTCCGGAAAAACCACGCTTTTTAAGATTCTGTCAGGAGAATGTGATTACGATTCGGGCGAGGTTTTAATCCCCTCGGGAAAGCGGCTTGCAGTTGTGTCTCAGATTCCGTCTTTTCCTCCTGAGTACACAGTTTCTGATGTTCTTGCGTCCGCATTTTCGGATCTTGCAGACCTTTCAAAAAAGCTGCGGGATTTGGAGCGGATGATGGAAGTTTATTCCGACTCAGATGTTCTTGCGCGGTATGACTCGCTATCATCCCGCTACGAGCATATGGGCGGCTACAATACGGAAACCGAAATAAACAAGACCTGCAACGGACTTGGAATTTCAGATGATATGCGTTTGCGGCTTTTTTCTACGCTTTCGGGTGGCGAAAAAACGCGCATTATGATTGCGTGTGCTCTTCTTCGCGACCCCGACATTCTTCTTCTCGACGAGCCGACGAACCACCTTGACATTGATGCTGTCGAATGGCTTGAAAATTATCTTCCCACCTTCCGTGGTACTGTTTTTATAATCTCCCACGACAGATATTTTATAGACAAGTGCATAACCCGCGTAATTGAGCTTGATGACGGTAAAGCAGAGTTTTATCCCGGAAATTACAGCTTCTATGTAAAAGAGCGGGAAAGGCGCTTTGAGGAGCAATTAAAGCGCTATAAAGCGGAGCAAGCTGCAATTGAGAAGCTTGAGTTTACTGCCGAGCGTATGCATGGCTGGGGCATGGGAAACAAAAAACTACAGGTTCGGGCATTTGCGATTGAGAAAAGAATTGAGCGAATGCGAAAAACCGAGAAGCCGAAGGATGTCAGGCCATCTCTCCATGCTCAATTTTCCTCCGCAGACTTTTTTGGTGACAATGTACTTAAAATAAACGACCTTTCAAAAGCTTTTGACCAAAGAAGCCTGTTTGATTCCATAAATCTCACAATGAAGAACGGTGACAGAATCGCCCTGATTGGCGACAACGGTTCCGGAAAAACGACACTTCTTGACATCATTTCAAAAAGAACTTCTCCTGACCGGGGAAGCGTCATCTATAACCCCACTGTCAAGTCCGCGCTTCTCCCTCAGATTATTTCTTTTGCAAATGAAAACCGCTCTATCCTTGATACAATGCTTTATGACCTTAACGTATCAACGCAGACTGCCCGAAACAGGCTTGCATCCTTTCTCTTCTTCGGCGATGAGGTTTTTGACAGCGTGAACACCCTGTCCGGCGGAGAGAGGTCGCGCCTTAAACTTTGCGAAATTATGGCAAGCGACATAAATCTTCTTCTGCTTGATGAGCCGACAAACCATCTTGACATTTCCTCTCGCGAATGGATTGAAGAGGCAGTTGAAGACTATTCGGGCGCGCTTTTGTTCGTTTCGCATGACAGATTCTTTATAAACAAATTTGCAAACAGAATCTGGGAGCTGCGTGACGGAAGGATTTATGATTTTGTCGGCAGCTTTGACGAATTCAGGCGAGAAAAACATCTCGCTGCAATGGCGAAGGCTCAAAAACCGGAGGACACAAAAAAAGATAAAAAAGAAAAGACCAAGGCTCCCAACAAAAAAGCAAATGACAAGAAGCTGCGTGAGGTTGAGCGTGAGATTGCAAGGCTTGAAGCAAGGCTCTCTGAAATAGAAGAGGAAAGCGAAGCTTCTGCGAGTGATTTTGAAGCACTTTCAGAGCTTTTTGAAGAAAAGGAATCTCTCAGCACCCAGCTCGATGAAAAAATGCTTTTATGGGAGAGTTTGTATGAAGAAAGTATTTAAATTTACACTTATGTGTGATATACTATAAGACAGTTGGTTTAAATTAATACACGAGAGGTAAAATATGTTAGAGAAGCTTAAATTCCTTGAAGAAAAATTTAACGAGCTTGAACAGAAGCTCGCTGATCCGAATCTGTATAATGACCCCTCTCTTGCAGCGAAGGTTTCAAAAGAGCAGAAGGATTTGTCTCCCATTATCGATTGCTATCGCAGATACTGCGAAACTAACAACGAAATAAATGACCTCCGCGAGATGCTTGACGGAAAGCTTGATGCTGATTTCCGCGAAATGGCGCAGGAGGAATACACGCTTGCAAAGGAGAAGCTTTCAGAGCTTGAGCATGAGCTTAAAATTCTCCTTCTCCCTACTGACCCGAATGATGACAAAAACGTTATCGTCGAAATTCGCGGCGGTGCAGGCGGAGAAGAGGCTGCTCTCTTTGCACATTCGCTTTATCGGATGTATTCCATGTATGCTGAGGCTCGGCGTTGGAGCATTGATGTTGTATCAATAAATGAAACTGAACTTGGCGGAATCAAGGAAATCAGCTTTGTTATTGAGGGCGCCGGAGCTTATTCGCGCCTTAAATTTGAAAGCGGAGTGCATCGTGTTCAGCGCGTTCCTGATACTGAATCCTCAGGCCGGATCCACACGTCAACTGTTACGGTTGCTGTTCTTCCTGAGGCAGAAGAGGTTGAGGTCGATCTCAACATGGCAGATGTTGATGTTGATACCTTCCGCGCATCGGGTGCCGGCGGCCAGCACGTTAATAAAACAGAATCTGCAATCCGCCTTACGCACAGACCTACGGGAATAGTTGTTGAATGTCAGGACGAGCGAAGCCAACACAAAAACAAGGACCGCGCGATTAAGATTCTTCGCTCAAAGCTCTATGATATTCAGCTTCAGGAGCAGACCTCACAGATAGCTGCCGAGAGAAAAAGTCAGGTCGGCACAGGCGACAGAAGCGAAAGAATCCGCACCTACAACTATCCGCAAGGCAGAGTTACTGACCATCGTATTTCTCTTACTCTTTATAAGCTTGAACAATTCTTAAACGGCGACCTTGATGAGATGATTGATTCCATCATAACCGCAGACCAGGCTGAAAAGCTCAAAGCATCAGAGAATGCGTAATTTTTCCGAAAGGAAGTGGATTCCATATGACAACCGAGCTTGTTATCATACACGGTATTATGGAGAATTCTGATGACTTTGTGCGTGCAGGAAACCTACTCAAAAACGGTAGTGTCGTTGCAATCCCCACGGAAACGGTTTATGGCCTTGCCGCGAACACATTTGATGTTTCCGCAATCGCTAAAATTTTTGAAGCAAAGGGCAGACCCTCTGATAACCCGTTGATTGTT
Source organism: Eubacteriales bacterium (assembly GCA_045649265.1). GTDB lineage: Bacteria > Bacillota > Clostridia > Oscillospirales > JAAYXM01 > SIG480. The sequence goes on along the minus strand of JAZRPO010000043.1, from coordinate 19,103 downwards.
CATATTTCTGATTTAAGTGATCTCTCAAAGCTTACAACGGATTTTCCTGACACAGCCGCTACTCTTGCGGAAAAGTTCTGGCCGGGTCCTTTGACAATGATTCTTAAAAAGAGTGATAATGTCCCTCCGGAAGTTACGGCAGGGCTTCCTACCGTTGCGATAAGGTTCCCCTCTCACAAATATGCTCTTGCTGTGATTGATGCGGCAGGGGTCCCTTTGGCTGCTCCGAGCGCAAACATTTCCGGAAAGCCCAGCCCCACAACCGCTCAGCACGTTATGCGCGACCTTTCCGGCAAAATTCCGATGATTTTAGATGGCGGAAAATGTGAGGTCGGGCTTGAGTCCACCGTTATTGATCTTAGTGGCGATGTGCCCGTTCTGCTGCGCCCGGGCGGAATTACTTTAAAACAGCTCCGGGATGCAATCGGCAGAGTTGATGTTAACCCGAAGATTATGGAGGAGGTTTCAGACAACGAGCCTGTTTCCTCTCCCGGAATGAAATATAAACACTATGCCCCGAGCGCTCCCGTAATCATAATTGACGGTGAAAGCGAAGCTTTCAAGGATTTTGTTCTGTCAGATATGGGCAACAAAAAAGTTGCTGTTTTATGTTTTGAGGAGGAGGCCGGGCTTTTCTCCGACAGTGGCGTGCATATCTCCACATACGGCAGGCTTTCTCATCCGGAAGAGCTTGCATCAGAGCTTTTTGCTTCGCTTCGTGAGCTTGATGACTTTTCCCCCGACGTTATTTATGCAAGAGAACCCATCTGCGGAGACGGCATAGAACTTGCCATTGTTAACAGGCTAAACCGCGCCGCGGCATTTTCAAGAATTTCTGTTTAGGCGGTGTATATTTATGCTTACGATAGGAATTACGGGCGGAAGTGGCTCAGGAAAAAGCACAGTAGCTGAAATCCTTTGTTCACTTGGTGCCCAGACCATTGATGCAGACGTTGTTTATCACGACCTTCTGAATAACTCCGATTCTATGATGAGGGAGCTTCGCCGTCGATTCCCCGATGCCGTCACACCCGACGGTCGCTTTTCCCGCAAAGCCCTTGCAAGTATTGTTTTTTCAGACAAGGCCGCGCTTTCTGATTTGAATGAAATCGCCCACAAATTCGTAGTTGAAGAAACCGAGAGACTGATGGCAAAGCTCTACCAGAAAAATATCCCCTATATCTGCATTGATGCAATAGCTCTTTTCGAGAGCGGCATATCAGACATATGTGATGCTACAATCGGTGTGATCGCTCCGCGCGCGCTTCGCCTTTCCCGGATTACAGCACGCGATGGAATTGACAGCATGGCTGCTTCTGCACGAATAAACGCTCAACCCTCAGATGAGTTTTTCCGTGAAAAATGTGATTATATTATAGATAATGACGGAGATATCGATTCTGTCACAGATAAAACAAAGGAAATCTTTGAAGCTATCACGAAAGGACTTGAAGAAAATAATGACTAAGAAAACAAAGGATACACTTGATGCTCTCCGCGATACGCTCACCTTTAAACCTAAGAATGTCTTTTTCTCTGATTTTGACAATGAGAAGTGTGAGAATTTCTGCGACGATTACAAGGCGTTTCTTGATGCCGGAAAAACAGAGCGCCTTTGTGTGAAAGAGTCAATCGCTCTTGCGAAAAAAGCAGGCTTTATTCCTTATACGCGCGGAATGAAACTCTCCCCCGGCGATAAAATTTTCAGGAACAATCGTGAAAAGGCTATTGTTTTTGCAGTCATCGGAAAAGATGATGTCTCAAACGGCGCAAACATTGTCGCCGCACATATTGACTCTCCTCGAATTGATTTGAAGCAGATGCCGCTTTACGAAAGTGAAGGGCTTTCTCTCTTTAAAACCCACTACTACGGTGGAATTAAAAAGTATCAGTGGCCGGCAATACCTCTTGAAATTCACGGAGTTGTCGCAAAGAAGAACGGAGAAGTTATTGATGTTGCAGTAGGAAACCACCCGTCTGACCCCGTTTTTGTTATAACCGACCTTCTCCCCCATCTTGGCAAGGACCAGCTTCAAAAAAAGGCATCAGAGGTTATCCCTGGCGAAAGCCTCAATATCCTCTGCGGAAGCCGCCCTGTTCCCGGCGCAGATGATAAAACGACTGATGCAGTTAAGCTCAACGTCTTGAAGCTTCTTAATGACAAGTATGGGATTACCGAGGAGGATTTTCTCTCGGCAGAGCTTTGCGTTGTCCCCGCTTTTTGTGCACGTGACATAGGTTTTGACCGCTCTCTCATCGGATCTTACGGCCACGACGACAGGGTTTGTGCATATACTTCTCTCCGTGCCCTGCTCGAACTTGATACGCCTCATAAAACCGCTGTTTGTATCCTCGCCGACAAGGAGGAAATTGGCTCTGAGGGTGTCAGCGGTATGCAGTCGAGTTTTTTTGATACCTTTATTGAAGACATCTGTGCTTCGTTTAAAACTTCCCTCCGCGAATGCTATGAAGCTTCCGCTTGTCTTTCAGCTGATGTTTCGGTTGCTATGGACCCAACCTTCCCTGATGTATACGAAAAGAAGAACACTGCGTATGTAAATCATGGTGTGACATTGTGCAAATATACCGGCTCACGCGGAAAATCCTCTTCAAGCGATGCATCTGCCGAAATGATCGGAAAGCTCCGCATGCTCTTTGACGAAAATCATATCTGCTGGCAAATGGGTGCGCTTGGAAAGGTTGACCAGGGTGGCGGTGGAACTGTGGCTATGTATATGGCAAACAGAAACATCGAAACAATAGATGCGGGCGTCCCCGTGCTCAGCATGCATGCACCCTTTGAAGTTGTGGCAAAAACCGATGTTTATATGGCATATCTTGCAATGTCTTCATTTTTAGAAAAATATTAATGGTGAATACTATGTACGACGTAGCAATTATTGGGTCAGGCCCTGCCGGAATGTCAGCCGCTATTTATGCAACACGGGCAGGCCTCTCTACCGTTATCATTGAAAAAGCCTTTTCCGGCGGCCAAATGAGTGTAACTCCGGAAATTGATAATTACCCCGGCTTTGAAAGCATTTCAGGGTTTGATCTTTCGATGAATATGTCAAACCACGCAAAAAAGCTCGGTGCCGAGGTTATAAGGCTTGATGTTTCCGATATTGAGTTTAGTGAGGGGCACAATATCATTAAATCCTCAAATCAAGACATCGAAGCCAAAACCATTATTCTCGCGCTCGGAGCTTCTCACAGAAAGCTCGGCGTTGACGGAGAGGACAAGTATCAGGGCCTTGGTGTTTCATACTGCGCGACCTGTGACGGCAACTTTTTCAGAAACCGCGAGGTTTGTGTTGTCGGTGGCGGTAACACAGCGCTTGAAGATGCTCTTTATCTTTCAAATATTTGCACAAAGGTTTACCTCATTCATCGCCGTGACTCTTTCCGTGGTTTTGATGCTCTCATGAAGCAGATTTCGGAAGCAGAAAACATTTTCCCGGTGCTTGACTCCGTAGTGAAAAAAATAAACGGAGATGAGAGAGTTTCCTCCGTAACCGTAAAAAACGTGAAAAGCGGAGAGCTTTCGGACATTTCGGTTTCGGGTTGCTTTATAGCAGTCGGAATGCTTCCCAACACCGAAATTTTGAAAGGAAAAGTAACCTTAACAGAATCCGGACATATTGATGCAGGAGAAGACACGGAAACCAACCTCCCGGGAATTTTTGCCGCAGGCGATATACGAAAAAAACCGTCTTACCAAATAATTACAGCTGCTGCAGACGGAGCAGTCTCTGCGTCCCGTGCAGGTGCATATATTGCAGAAAAACGTCTGAACAAATCTTGCTCATGATGTTGTCAAATTATTTGAATGTGGCATAGTGTTGTAAATATCGGTTATCTTGTCACCCGTCACGCTTCGACAGTTATTTAGTAAAATAACCAAAATTGAACCTTGATTTTTAAATTTATTGTGTATTTCTTATAAAACCTTATTGTATTCCGCTTCCTTGTGTGCTATAATTTAGGTAAGGTACGAAGGGTGCCAAAACGAAAGGAGCGGACACTTATGAAGTTTATCTACACAGAACGTAATTTTAATTTCACTGATGACTTGCGCGCATACGCGGAAAAGAAGCTATCAAAGCTTGACAAGTATTTCCGCTCAGATGCAGAAACAGCCATCACCGCTCGTACTGAACGCGGCCATTGCTGTCTTGAAGTTACGCTTAGAAGCGATGGAATGCTTATGCGCGCCGCGTGTCGCGATACAGACGTTTTTCGCGCTATTGACATCGCTGAGGTCACAATTGACAGACAAATCAGAAAGAACAAAACAAGGCTCGAAAAAAGGCTTCGTGACGGTGCATTTGAAAAGCTCATTGCTTCTTCTGATGCTGAGCCGGTTGAAGAGGAGCGAGAGTTTGACATTGTTCGCACAAAGCGTTTTGCGGTTAAACCCATGACCGTAGAAGAAGCTATTCTCCAAATGAATCTTCTTAATCACGAGTTCTTTGTCTTTAAAAACGCAGCGGACAACGAGCGTTTTTCGGTAGTGTACAAACGCCACGGTGGCGGTTACGGTTTGATTGAAGACGCATAAATTTAATTATAAAAACCGGAGCTGTATCGGAAAACCGATACAGCCCCTTTATATTTACATTAAGGAGTTGATTTTATGCTAAGAGACCTTTTAACTCTTTTCTGCACGTTCTTTAAAATCGGAGCCTTTACCTTTGGTGGCGGATACGCAATGATTCCGATTTTTGAACGGGAGTTTGTAACTGAGCGTGGGTGGATTACCTCCGAGGATATGCTTAACTATGTTGCCATAAGCCAGTCCACTCCCGGCGTAATTGCAGTTAATATGGCAACCTTCATAGGATATCGAAAAAGAGGCTTCCCGGGCGCTTTGTTTGCAACTCTCGGCGTTATTATCCCCTCTATCATAGTTATATCAATTATTGCGGCTTTTATCTCGAATTTCAACCAGTATGTGTATGTTCAAAAGGCTCTTTCAGGAATAAACATTGCAGTTGCAGTGATTCTCACATCTGCCGTATGGAATCTCGGAAAGAAATCTGTTGTGGATATAATCGGCTTTGCGCTTGCTCTTATCGCATTTGGAGCCGTCGTTATTTTTAAAATAAACAGTATCTGGCTGATACTCTTTTCACTCCTTGTCGGTATAGCAGTAAAAGGAGGTCAGATTTTAAAATGAGCATTTTTTCTTTGTGCTTGATGTTTTTACTTACCGGCCTTTTTGCAATAGGCGGAGGACTTGCCGCAATTCCGATCATGCAGCAGCTTATCGTTGAAAAGGGCTGGATTGAGCCTGACATGTTTTATAATATGATTGCCGTAAGCGAATCAACCCCCGGCCCGATAGGTGTTAATATGGCCACCTATATTGGCTTTGAAAAGTTTGGGGTTTTTGGCGGCATTCTGACAACGCTTTCGCTGTGTCTCCCCTCTTTTATTACAATTCTCCTGATAGCAAAATATTTTAAAAGTGTTCAGGACAAGCCCGTAGTTCAAAACGCTCTGTATGGAATCCGCGCAACTGTTTCAGGGCTTATCGCTTCTGCGGCTTGGAGCGTGCTTTCCGTGACTATTTTAACTCCCGAAAGCTTCTTGTCAAATCCATCATTAATGACGCTATTTGACCTCAAACAGCTCTTAATTTTTGCAGTTATCCTTATTTTGTACCAACTTTTCAAAAAGCACCCGATATTTTATATTCTATTTGGTGCTATATGCGGAATGGTTTTTCTGTAAAAAAAGAGGCCGAAGCAAAATTTATTTGCTTCGGCCTCTTTTAAATTTAGTTTCTGTTCTGGAACATCTTAACGATTAAATCATACGGATCATCATCGTCATCATTATTGCTTGTGTCTGCGGCAGGAGCCTTCTCCTCTTTGAGAGCGACCGGCTCCGACACTTTCTCTTCAGCATCATCAAAGAGAGATGTACGGAAACGCGGGAATGCGGGCTCAACCTTCGCCGCAGGCGCTTCCACCTTCTCAGGTTCTGCACTAGCAGCGACCTTCGAAGCTTCCGATGTTTTTCCTTCAAAGCCAGTAGCAATAACCGTAACCCGGATTTCATCTTCAAGGTCGGGGTCAAACGCTGCACCAAAGATGATATTAGCATCCTCATGAGCAGCCTCACGAACCATTTCCGCAGCAGTTTCGACTTCATCAAGCCCGATATCGAGAGAGCCTGTGATGTTGATAATAACACCGTGAGCTCCATTTATCGAGGTTTCAAGGAGCGGGCTGTGGATAGCTATGCGAGCTGCCTCTGCTGCCTTATCCTTGCCTGACGCGCGGCCGACACCCATATGAGCATAGCCTGCATCCTTCATAATTTTCTTAACATCAGCAAAGTCAAGATTGACAAGGCCGCCGCCACTGATAAGCTCAGAAATGCTCTGAATTGCCTGACGAAGAACGTCATCAGCGACCTCAAATGCGTTAAGGAAGGTTATCTTTTGCTCGGAAACACACTTCAGGCGCTCGTTGGGTATGACAACAAGAGAGTCAACCTTTGCACGAAGTGTTTCGATTCCCTCTTCTGCTTGAAGCATACGCTTTTTGCCTTCAAATGCAAACGGCTTCGTAACAACGCCGATTGTGAGAATTTCCATCTCGCGGGCAATCTCAGCAACGATTGGTGCAGCACCTGTTCCTGTTCCGCCACCCATACCCGCAGTAATAAATACCATGTCTGTGCCTTCAAGCATTTTTTTGATGCTTTCACGGCTTTCCTCTGCTGCTTTTCTTCCGATTTCGGGGTCAGAGCCTGCGCCAAGGCCTTTTGTAAGCTTTTCGCCAAGCTGGATTCTATATGTGGCGCAAGATTTATAAAGAGCCTGTCTGTCTGTGTTCATAACTATAAACTCAACACCACGGACTCCTGAGTTAATCATCTGATTAACAGCGTTTCCACCGCCGCCACCTGTACCGATGACCTTAATGGGAACTATAACTTCTGTTCCTGCATCTAACTCGAAAGGCATATGTAAACTCCTCCTTGAGATTTCTTTTGTTAGCTACACAAAATAACACACTACTATTTTATAATTTTTTTGCTAAAAGGTCAATAGGAATTATGCAATGTTTATAAGTTTTTTTTCTAAATTTTTTCCATTTCAGTAAAATAGGCTCAAAAAAGCACAAAAAAGGCATTGGAATTTTCCAATGCCTTTTTTAAGCGTTAATTAGCCATTGATTCCGATAACAACACCTGAACCAACTGTTCTTCCGCCTTCACGGATAGCGAAGCGGAGACCCCCTTCGATAGCGATCGGGGTAATGAGCTCAACGTTCATAACAACGTTATCGCCCGGCATGCACATTTCAACGCCGTCTTCAAGTGTGATAACACCTGTAACGTCAGTTGTACGGAAGTAGAACTGCGGACGGTAGTTGGAGAAGAACGGCTTATGACGGCCACCCTCTTCCTTCTTAAGAACGTAAACCTGGCCCTTGAACTTTGTGTGCGGGTTGATTGAGCCCGGCTTTGCAAGAACCTGACCACGCTTGATTTCGTCACGTGCGATACCACGGAGAAGAGCACCGATGTTGTCGCCAGCTTCTGCATAGTCGAGGAGCTTACGGAACATTTCGATACCTGTAACAACAGTCTTGCGGCTCTCTTCTGTAAGACCAACAAGTTCAACTTCTTCGTTCATCTTGATCTGACCACGCTCAACACGACCTGTAGCAACTGTACCACGGCCTGTAATTGTCATAACGTCTTCAACCGGCATAAGGAACGGAAGGTCAGACTTGCGCTCCGGAGTCGGGATGTAGTCATCAACAGCAGCCATAAGCTCAAGAATCGGAGCATATGCAGCATCGTTCTGATCATCGCTTGCTTCAAGAGCTGCAAGAGCAGAACCCTTGACGATCGGAGTGTCATCACCCGGGAACTCGTAGTCAGAGAGAAGCTCACGGATTTCCATCTCGACAAGCTCGAGGAGCTCCGGATCGTCAACCTGATCGCACTTGTTCATAAATACAACGATGTAAGGAACGCCAACCTGACGAGCGAGAAGAATGTGCTCGCGAGTCTGGGGCATCGGGCCGTCAGCAGCTGAAACAACGAGGATAGCGCCGTCCATCTGAGCAGCACCTGTGATCATGTTCTTAACGTAGTCAGCGTGTCCCGGGCAGTCAACGTGAGCGTAGTGACGAGCATCTGTCTCGTACTCAACGTGAGCTGTGTTGATTGTGATACCTCTTTCTCTTTCTTCCGGAGCCTTATCGATGTTTGCATAGTCTTCAAACTTTGCCTTGCCCTGGAGTGAGAGTGTCTTTGTGATAGCAGCTGTGAGAGTTGTTTTACCATGGTCAACGTGACCGATGGTACCGATATTTACGTGTGGTTTACTTCTTTCAAATTTTTCCTTTGCCATTTTGCTTAATCCTCCTCTTGTATTTTAAAAATAAAATTACTTTTTTGGCTTGTACTGCATTTGCAAAAACACACAGTACATAATGCTATTCTATAGCATAACAGCAATTTTTGCAACCATTTTTTGAATTTTTTTCAAAAATTAGTCTTTTTTTGAGCGAACTGAGATGATTTCCTCAGAAATACTCTTCGGAACCTCAGTGTAGCTGTGCGGCTCCATAGTGTACTGACCACGCCCCTGAGTCTTAGAACGAAGGTCTGTTGCATATCCGAACATTTCGGAAAGCGGAACGAGAGCTTCAATCTGCTGAGCACCAAAGCGGGCCTCCATACCCTGAATCTGACCACGGCGGCCGTTAAGGTCACCCATAACATCGCCCATGTAGTCTTCAGGAACAATAACTACAACGCGCATAATCGGCTCCATAAGAACCGGGTTCGCCTTGCGGCAAGCTTCCTTGAATGCCATTGAACCCGCAATCTTAAACGCCATTTCAGAAGAGTCAACCTCGTGGTATGAGCCGTCATAAAGGGTTACCTTTACGTCAACTACGTTATAACCTGCGAGAACACCACTCTGCATTGCGCCCTGAATACCTGCGTCAACCGCCGGAATGTATTCCTTCGGAATTGCACCGCCGACGACCTTGTTGACGAACTCATATCCCTTACCGGACTCGTTCGGCTCAACAATAATCTTAACATGACCGTACTGACCTTTACCGCCTGACTGACGGGAGTACTTGTGGTCAACATCAGCGGACTTGCGGATTGTCTCTTTGTAAGCAACCTGCGGCTTACCGACGTTTGCTTCTACTCTGAACTCACGAAGGAGACGGTCAACGATAATTTCGAGGTGGAGCTCGCCCATACCTGCGATAATCGTCTGTCCTGTTTCTTCGTCAGTGTAGGTGCGGAATGTCGGATCTTCCTCAGCAAGCTTTGCAAGAGCAATACCCATTTTTTCCTGACCGGCTTTTGTCTTCGGCTCGATAGCTACGCGGATAACAGGCTCCGGGAATTCCATAGACTCGAGAATAATCGGGTGCTTTTCATCACAGAGAGTATCACCTGTCGTAGTGTTTTTAAGGCCGACTGCTGCTGCAATATCACCTGAATATACCTGCTCGACATCTTCACGGTGGTTTGCATGCATTTTAAGGATACGCCCAATGCGCTCTTTGTTATCCTTAACGGAGTTAAGAACGGAGCTGCCGGCAGTGAGAGTTCCTGAATATACGCGGAAGAAGCAAATCTTACCAACGTACGGGTCAGTAGCAATCTTGAATGCAAGAGATGCGAACGGAGCCTTGTCATCTGACGGGCGGCTGTCCTCTTCGCCTGTTTCAGGGTTTACGCCCTTGATAGCCGGAACATCTGTCGGAGCCGGCATATAATCAACAACTGCATCAAGAAGCATCTGAACGCCCTTGTTGCGATAGGATGTACCGCAGCATACCGGAACCATCTTAACTGCAATAGTAGCCTTACGGATAGCAGCCTTGATAGCCTCTTCGGAAATTTCTTCACCTTCAAGATACTTTTCCATAATTTCGTCATCGAATTCGGAAACTGCTTCAAGAAGTGCTGCGCGGTATTCCTCTGCCTTTTCCAGCATATCTGCCGGAATATCCTCATCACGAAAATCCTTACCGAGATCATCATAATAAACCTCTGCACGCATTCTGACGAGGTCGATAATTCCGCGGAACAGGTTTTCAGATCCTATCGGGAGCTGAATCGGGACCGCGTTACAATTTAATCTTTCTTTCATCATGGCGACAACATTGTAGAAGTCAGCACCCATAATGTCCATTTTGTTGACGTATGCCATGCGCGGAACCTGATACTTGTCCGCCTGGCGCCAAACTGTTTCGGACTGCGGCTCAACGCCACCCTTTGCACAGAGAACAGTAACGCTTCCGTCAAGAACACGGAGCGAACGCTCTACTTCGATTGTGAAGTCAACGTGTCCCGGGGTGTCGATGATATTAATGCAATGGTTCTTCCACTGACAGGTTGTAGCAGCGGAGGTAATTGTAATACCGCGCTCCTTCTCCTGCTCCATCCAGTCCATCGTTGCAGTACCCTCATGAGTATCACCGATCTTGTAGTTACGACCTGTGTAATAAAGAATACGCTCAGTTGTGGTTGTTTTACCTGCATCGATGTGAGCCATGATTCCTATATTCCTTGTAAGTTCAAGGGGAAACTGTCTAGGCATTTAATATCTCCTTTCGGTAGTAACAGCTAAGGATTACCAACGGAAGTGAGCAAACGCACGGTTTGCCTCTGCCATCTTATGTGTATCCTCACGCTTCTTTACTGAGCCTCCAACGCCGTTAATTGCGTCAATAAGCTCACCTGCTAGACGCTCACACATTGTTTTCTCGCTTCTTGCACGAGCATAGCTTGTGAGCCAACGGAGACCGAGAGTTTGTCTGCGCTCCGGACGAACTTCTATCGGAACCTGATAGGTAGCACCACCGACACGGCGAGCCTTAACTTCAAGCACCGGCATAATGTTTTCTAATGCTTCAGTAAAAGCTTCAAGCGGAGCTTTACCTGTTTTTTCGCTCAGAATTTCAAAAGCGCCGTAAACAATCTTCTGTGCTACGCCCTTTTTGCCATCGAGCATAATGCTGTTGATAAGCTTTGTGACAAGCTTTGAGTTGTAAAGCGGATCAGGCAATACATCTCTCTTGGGAACAAATCCTCTTCTTGGCACTGTTTTTCCCTCCTTCATATAGAGTAATGATTTCATAGGTACTCCGAAGCATATTTACTTCGGTGTGTGCCCGCCCGAGGTTTATACATATATATAAACACTGGGCAAGGCGTGACTTTGCCTTGCACTGTGCGTGGTAAAGTCGTGTTTTTTTCAATTACTTGCCTGCCTTTGGCTTCTTTGCACCATACTTGGAACGAGCCTGCATACGGTTAGCAACACCCTGTGTATCAAGTGTACCGCGAATGATGTGGTAACGTACACCAGGAAGGTCCTTAACACGTCCGCCACGAATCATAACAACGGAGTGCTCCTGAAGGTTATGACCTATACCGGGAATGTATGCAGAAACCTCTGTGCCGTTTGTAAGGCGAACACGGGCAATCTTACGAAGAGCGGAGTTCGGCTTCTTCGGAGTAGCTGTACGAACTGCTGTACATACGCCACGCTTCTGAGGAGAGCTCTGGTTCGTAACTTCTTTTTTCAAAGCGTTGTACCCGTTTTGCAGAGCAGGGGCAGTTGACTTGTATGCTGACATCTGACGTCCTTTTCTGACAAGCTGGTTTACTGTAGGCATTTTTTCTTCCTCCTTTCTTGAAAAATGAATATATCCTCTGTCGAGCGGTCTTTTGAAAGACCGCTCGGCCGGGAATTCAAATAAGCTTCCGGCGCTATTTTATAAGCGCCGCAACAGCTGCACCAACGTTTATTCCGCAGGCAGCTCCGAGCTCCTCCATAGTTTCAACCTCAACAAGCTCTACTCCGTTTTTCTGGCAGAGCGTTGCAAAAGCGTTGACTATTTGAGGGTCAGCATCGCGCGCCGCAAATGCTTTTGTCGCAATACCGTCAGAAACGGCTCTTCGCGACTGTTTAACACCCACAACGTGCTTAGCGGCTGCAAATTCGCAAACCATCGTGAATTTACCTCCAAGTTTAGGCATTACTAAAAATGCCTCATCCGGCTTGATAGCCACATATTCTAAAATTATACCAAATTATTTGCAATTAGTCAATCTTTAATACAATTTTTTCTAAATTTCCGTCTCGACAGCCTCTTCCGGAGCTTCGCTTTTGTGTTGCATATCGAATTCACGGTACATTTTCATACCTGAACCCGCAGGAATAAGCTTACCGATAATGACGTTTTCTTTAAGACCGACAAGCGGGTCAATCTTCCCTTTTATTGCGGCATCTGTAAGGACACGTGTTGTTTCCTGGAAGGAGGCCGCAGAAAGGAATGAATCCGTAGCAAGCGCTGCCTTTGTTATACCGAGAAGAATCGGCGTGTAGGTAGCCTTTGTGAGAGCTTCCTCTCCTGCTGCAATTCTCTCATCAATCTTTGCATTCTCGTTTTCGAGTTCAAAGAGATCAACCATTGCACCTGCAATAAGGTTTGCATCACCCGGCTCGTCAACCGTTACCTTTTTAAGCATGCGGCTGACAACGACTTCGATGTGGCGGTCGTTGATGTCAACACCCTGCTGACGGTAAACGCGCTGAACTTCCTGGATGAGATAATTCTGAACCTCAGAAACGCCAAGGATTCGCAATACGTCATGCGGGTTGAGCGCACCCTCTGTGAGCCCTGCGCCGATTGCAACCTCGTCACCCTCTGAAACCTTGACAATCGCACCAAACGGAAGAGGATAGCTCTTTGTTTCGCCGCTTTCCTTATTCGTAACATTAATTGCACGCGGAACGTTTTTCTTGATTTCATCGAATGAAACGACACCTGCAATTTCAGAAAGAATTGCCATTTTCTTCGGCTTGCGGCCTTCGAAGAGTTCAACAACGCGCGGGAGACCCTGCGTGATATCGTCTCCGGCGACACCACCGGTATGGAATGTTCTCATAGTAAGCTGTGTACCCGGCTCACCGATTGACTGCGCCGCGATAACCCCGACAGACTCACCAATGCTTGCAGGCTCTCCAGATGCAAGGTTTGCACCGTAGCATTTTGCACAAACGCCGTGCTTTGCGCGACATTTGAGAACTGAACGGATTTTGATGCGTTCAATTCCTGCATCTATAATCTTTCCTGCATCATCGGCAGTCATAAGCTTATCTGTTGAAACGAGAAGGTTTCCGTTTTTGTCGCATATATCCTCTGCAAGATATCTGCCGACAAGTCTGTCGCGAAGCGGCTCAATTGTCTGACCGCCGTCACGGATTTCAAAAACTTCTATTCCTTCTGTTGTTCCGCAATCCTGCTCTCTGATAATAACATCCTGAGAAACGTCAACAAGACGGCGGGTAAGATAACCTGAGTCAGCAGTACGGAGAGCCGTATCAGCAAGTCCCTTTCTCGCACCACGTGAAGAAACGAAGTATTCAAGAACAGAAAGACCTTCACGGAAGTTAGCCTTAATCGGAATTTCGATTGTCTTACCTGCTGTGTTTGCCATAAGACCGCGCATACCGGCAAGCTGACGAATCTGATTCATGGAACCACGAGCACCCGAGTTTGCCATCATGTATATCGGATTGAAGTGGTCAAGAGTGTTTTCAAGAGCCTTTGTAACGTCATTCGTTGTCTTTGTCCATTCCTCAATAACAAGGCGGTAACGCTCATCATTTGTTATGAAACCTCTTTGGAACTTCTTTTCAATGTCTGCGATTGCCTTTTCCGAATTCTTGATATATTCATGCTTCTCTTTCGGGATAACCATATCCGAAACGGAGATTGTTATTGCACCCTTTGTGGAGTACTTATATCCAAGATTTTTAAGGTCATCAAGAAGCTCTGCCGTTTTTGTGAAGCCGTGCTTATGGATAGCTTTGTTGATAATCTTTCCAAGTTCTTTCTTTGTTACAAGGAAATTGACTTCAAGGTCAAACATCTTATCCTCATCTGTTCTGTCAACGAAGCCGAGGTCCTGCGGTATCGGCTCATTGAAGATGAGGCGGCCTGCCGTACAGTCAATAATCTTTGACTTCTCAACTCCGTCAATCTCGCGTGTAACACGGAGCTTGATGGGTGAGTGAAGACCGATTATCTTATTGTCAAGAGCAAGAACAACTTCTTCCATGCTTCCGAAAACCTTGCCTGCGCCCGGCTCGTCACGCTCAATTGTGAGGTAATATGCACCGAGAACCATATCCTGTGACGGAACAGTAACCGGGAAACCATCCTGAGGCTTTAAGAGGTTGTTTGCAGAAAGCATAAGGAAGCGAGCTTCTGCCTGTGCCTCTGCCGAGAGCGGAACGTGAACTGCCATCTGGTCACCGTCAAAGTCAGCATTAAACGCCGTACATACAAGAGGATGGAGCTTGAGAGCGCGGCCCTCAACGAGAACCGGTTCAAACGCCTGGATACCGAGGCGGTGAAGTGTCGGAGCGCGGTTTAAAAGTACCGGATGGTCCTTAATGATTGTGTCAAGTGCATCCCATACCTCAGGCTTTGCACGCTCAACCATTTTCTTCGCGCTCTTGATGTTGTTTGCGATTCCACCTGTGACAAGCTTCTTCATAACAAACGGCTTAAAGAGCTCAAGCGCCATTTCCTTCGGGAGTCCGCACTGATAGAGCTTAAGCTCAGGACCGACAACGATAACAGAACGGCCGGAATAGTCAACACGCTTTCCGAGAAGGTTCTGACGGAATCTTCCCTGTTTACCTTTAAGCATATCGGAAAGGGATTTAAGCGGACGGTTATTCGGCCCTGTTACGGGTCGGCCACGCCTGCCGTTATCAATAAGAGCGTCAACTGCTTCCTGAAGCATACGCTTCTCGTTTCTGACGATAATGTCAGGAGCATTGAGAGAAAGAAGTCTCTTTAAGCGGTTGTTTCTGTTTATAACCCTGCGATACAAGTCGTTCAAGTCACTTGTAGCGAAACGGCCTCCGTCAAGCTGTACCATCGGGCGAATTTCCGGCGGAATGACCGGAAGCACTGTAAGCACCATCCATTCAGGACGATTCGACGATGAGCGGAAGGCTTCAACAACTTCAAGACGCTTGATAATGCGGAGCTTTTTCTGTCCGGTAGCATCTGCAAGATCGCGGTGAAGCTCTTCGCTGAGCTTATCAAGATCAATTTCAGCAAGAAGCTCGCGAATGGTCTCAGCACCCATACCTGCTTTGAAGGCATCTTCATACTTAATTCTGAAATCGCGGTATTCCTTTTCGTTGAGAACCTGCCCCTTTTCAAGCGGTGTATCACCCGGGTCGGTTACTATATACAAAGCAAAGTAGAGTATTTTTTCAAGAATACGTGGGGAGATATCAAGGATCAGGCCCATTCTTGACGGAATACCCTTAAAATACCAGATGTGGGAAACAGGAGTTGCAAGCTCTATATGCCCCATACGTTCGCGGCGGACCTTTGCCTTTGTGACCTCAACTCCGCAACGATCGCATATTTTTCCCTTGTATCTGATCTTCTTGTATTTTCCGCAATGGCATTCCCAATCCTTCATAGGACCAAAGATTTTTTCGCAGAACAAGCCCAACGGCTCCGGCTTTAAGGTTCTGTAATTGATGGTTTCAGGCTTTATTACTTCGCCGTATGACCATGAATGTATCATTTCCGGTGAAGCAAGACCTATTTTGATAGCTTCAAAGGTCGTGTAACTCATACCAATTTTCCTCCTTAAAGTTCTTCTGAATCCGAGAAGTCATCGGGTTCTTCGTCTTCATATTCCTCAGACATATCAAAAATGCCGTCATCAGCATCGCTGTCATCATCTATGAGATAACCTGCATCCTCAATGTCTGTATCCATTACATAGCTCTCATCAGAGAGTTGCTCGTCGTTATTTGAAAATCTTACGAAATTATCATCATCGTCATCGTCTGTCAGCTCTATCTCCTGCATGTCCTTATCAAGAACACGAACATCAAGACAGAGAGACTGAAGCTCCTTAACAAGAACCTTAAAGGATTCCGGAACTCCCGGATGCGGAACATTCTTGCCCTTAACGATAGCCTCGTATGTTGCAACGCGCCCTGAAATATCATCCGACTTGACAGTGAGGATTTCCTGGAGAGTATATGCTGCACCGTAAGCTTCAAGAGCCCAGACTTCCATTTCTCCGAAACGCTGTCCGCCGAACTAGGCCTTACCGCCAAGCGGCTGCTGCGTAACCAGAGAGTACGGGCCTGTGGAACGGGCATGAATCTTATCATCTACGAGATGGTGGAGTTTTAAGAAGTAGACATAACCTACCGTTACGGGGTTATCAAACTTCTCACCGGTACGCCCGTCATAAAGAATGCTCTTTCCGTCAGGCGAGAGGCCTGCAAGCTTGAGAGTTTCTTCAATATCGTTTTCATTTGCTCCGTCAAATACGGGGGTTGCAACCTTCCAGCCGAGCGTCTTCGCTGCATATCCCAAGTGAACTTCAAGAACCTGACCTATGTTCATACGTGACGGAACGCCGAGCGGATTAAGGACGATGTCAAGCGGAGTGCCATCCGGAAGGAACGGCATATCCTCCTGCGGGAGAATTCTTGAAACAACGCCCTTGTTACCGTGGCGACCTGCCATCTTGTCACCGACAGAAATTTTTCTCTTGCGAGCGATGTAGCAACGGACTACCATGTTGACGCCCGGGTTCATTTCGTCACCATTTGCGCGTGTGAACACCTTGACATCAACGATAATTCCGCTTTCGCCGTGCGGAACTCTGAGAGACGTATCGCGGACTTCGCGAGCTTTCTCTCCAAAAATTGCACGCAGAAGCCTTTCCTCAGCAGTAAGCTCTGTTTCTCCCTTCGGAGTAACCTTTCCTACGAGAATATCTCCTGCACGGACCTCGGCACCAACGCGGATAATTCCGCGCTCATCAAGGTCGCGAAGAGCATCGTCACCGACATTCGGGATGTCACGAGTGATTTCTTCACAGCCAAGCTTGGTATCGCGTGCTTCGGTTTCGTATTCTTCAATATGGATAGATGTATATACATCTTCCTTAACAAGACGCTCATTAAGAAGAACAGCGTCTTCGTAGTTGTAGCCTTCCCATGTCATAAAGCCTATGAGAACGTTCTTTCCAAGGGAAATTTCGCCTTCCGCAGTAGAGGGGCCGTCAGCAATAACGTCTCCCTTTGAAACTTTATCTCCTTCAAAGACGATCGGACGCTGGTTTACGCACGTGCCCTGGTTTGAACGCATAAACTTTGTGAGCCTATGTGTTTTTACATCTCCGTCGGCATACTTGACTGTAATGCTGTCAGCTTCAACCTGCATGACAACACCGTCACCGTCTGCAAGCTCACAGACACCTGAATCAACTGCAACCTTGTGCTCAATACCCGTTGCAACGATCGGGGCTTCCGTTACAAGAAGCGGAACGGCCTGCTTCTGCATGTTTGAACCCATGAGAGCACGGTTTGCGTCGTCGTTTTCAAGGAACGGGATCATGGCTGTGGCAACAGAAACCATCATTTTGGGAGAAACGTCAATATAGTCAACCTTTGAGCGGTCAACCTCGACTATTTCATCACGGACACGGCAGGTTATGCGCTGTGATACAAGACAACCGTTTTCATCAATCGGCTCGTTTGCCTGAGCAATGATAAACTCATCCTCTGCATCAGCCATCATATATGTTACTTCGTCCATAACCTTTCCGGTTTCCTTGTCAACCTTGCGGTACGGTGCCTCAATAAACCCAAAATCATTTATTCTGGCAAAGCTTGCAAGATAGGAAATAAGACCGATATTCGGACCTTCAGGAGTTTCAATCGGGCACATACGTCCGTAATGGCTGTAATGAACGTCACGAACTTCAAAGCTCGCACGGTCACGAGAGAGACCTCCCGGACCGAGAGCTGACATACGGCGCTTGTGAGTAAGCTCTGCAAGCGGGTTGTTCTGGTCCATAAACTGCGAAAGCGGAGAGGAACCGAAAAATTCCTTAATCGCTGCCGTAACAGGACGGATGTTGATAAGTGACTGCGGAGTGACAATGTCAAGATCCTGAATTGTCATTCTCTCGCGGATACCTCTTTCCATACGTGCAAAACCGATTCTGAACTGATTCTGTAAAAGCTCGCCTACCGAACGGAGACGACGGTTTCCGAGGTGGTCAATGTCGTCAGTCGTGCCAATACCGTGAGCAAGGCAGTTGAGGTAGTTGATTGAAGCAAAAATATCGTCTATGATAATGTGCTTCGGAATGAGATCGGAAAGCTTCTCGGTGATTTTTGCACGAAGCTCATCGCCTTCAAATTCATCAAGAAGCTCTGCAAGGACAGTGAAGCGAACCTGCTCTGCTATTCCAAGCTCTGATTTTGCATCAAAATCAACGAAATCGTTGATATTAACCATTCCGTTGCCAAAGACCTTAACCGCACGGTCATTGACATTGAGAACTACCGAATTTATGCCGCGACGGGCGATCTCTTCTGCTTTTTGTCTTGAAAGAATCTCGCCTGCCTCAGCAACTATTTCACCCGTGCGCGGGCAAACAGCCGGCTCCATAAGAGTCTTGTTTGCAATCCTGCGCGCGATGTTCATTTTCTTGTTGTATTTATACCTTCCAACCGCAGAAAGGTCGTAACGACGCTCGTCAAAGAAAAGATTATTAATGAGCGTTCTTGCGCCGTCTATTGTCGGCGGCTCACCCGGACGAAGACGCTTGTAAATCTCAATAAGGGCTTCATCCTCTGTTTTACAGGGGTCTTTTTCAAGTGTCTGGACGATTCTGTCATCCTCACCGAAAACTTCTTTAATCTGGACATCTGTAGCAAGACCGAGAGCACGGATAAATGCTGTTACCGGAAGCTTTCTGTTCTTGTCAATACGTATGCTGAAAATGTCGTTAAGGTCAGTTTCATATTCAAGCCATGCGCCGCGATAGGGGATAACGGTTGCGGAGAATGTCTTCTTACCGGACTTATCTATTGCACTATCATAATAGATTCCGGGGGAACGGACGATCTGGGAAACGATGACACGCTCGGCACCATTGATAACGAAGGTGCCTGTTGATGTCATAATAGGGAAATCGCCCATGAAAATATCGGATTGCTTTACCTCACCTGTAAGTCT
>JAZRPO010000042.1:0-14815 GCA_045649265.1 Eubacteriales bacterium | reverse complement strand
ATACCCTTAAGCTCACCCTCTGAAGCAGCCTTCATAGCAGCACAGATTTCGTCGTACTTTGCCGGCTTTGCGAGGTTGACTGTGAGGTCAACAACTGAAACGTCAAGAGTCGGAACACGCATTGACATACCTGTGAGCTTGCCGTTGAGCTCCGGAATAACCTTACCAACAGCCTTTGCAGCACCTGTTGAAGACGGGATGATGTTACCGCTTGCAGCACGGCCGCCTCTCCAGTCCTTAAGTGACGGACCGTCAACTGTTTTCTGTGTAGCAGTTGTGGAGTGAACAGTTGTCATAAGACCTTCTGTGATGCCCCAGTTGTCGTTAAGAACCTTAGCGATCGGAGCAAGGCAGTTTGTTGTGCATGAAGCGTTGGAAACGAAGTTCATGTCAGTTGTGTAGCTGTTGTGGTTAACGCCCATAACGAACATCGGAGTGTCGTCCTTAGAAGGAGCAGACATAACAACCTTCTTTGCACCTGCTTTGAGGTGACCCTCAGCCTTTTCCTTTGTGAGGAAGAGACCTGTTGACTCAACAACATACTCAGCGCCGAGCTTGCCCCACGGGAGGTTTGCCGGATCGCGCTCAGCAGAGATCGGAATCTCCTTGCCGTTGACGATGATAGCGTTTTCTGTAGACTCAACTGTGCCTGCGAACTGGCCGTGCATTGTGTCATACTTGAGCATATATGCCAAGTAGTCTGCCGGGCAGAGGTCGTTGATACCTACAACTTCGATTTCGGGATGGTTGATGCTTGCGCGGAAAACCATACGACCGATACGGCCGAAACCGTTGATACCGATTTTGATACTCATTTTGATTTCCTCCTAAAAATTTTCATATTGTTAATATTATAACTTATTTTTCCCAGATTTACAACTATATTTTTTGAAAATATTAGAAAAAATATGTCGTTTTTTTGTGTAAATAGTACAAAAGAGTGACACGCATAACCGTTCAAATACCTTCAGGGCGAATTTTCTGTCTTTTTTCAACGGTCATTCTTTGGCAAGACAAATTTCCGCTCGCGGCGCGCAGAAATTCTTACCTCTTCACCCGTGATGGGATGCTTAAAGCCCAAGGCCGAGGCGTGAAGCCCGAGCCTGCCGAGAGGGTTTTTCGTGCTTCCGTATTTCTTATCTCCGACAACGGGGTGTGAAAGCTCCTTCATATGAACACGAATCTGGTTTTTTCTGCCCGTAAGGAGATGCAGGCGCACAAGCGAAAAACCGCCGGAATAATTAAGAACTTCATAATCCGTTATTGCGCGCTTTCCCTCCTTTGCGGAGTACATAACGTGGACTGAGTTTTCCGCAATAAGAGAGTCGCAACGCCCGGATTTTTCTTCAAACTCACCCTCGCATATCGCTATGTATTCCCGAAGGGTTACTCTCTCATTCCAGTCCTCCTGCATAATGTCTCGGATTTCGCGCTTTTTCGCAAAGAGGAGCACGCCTGACGTATCTTTGTCAAGACGATGGAGGACATACAGCTCGCCTTTTCGGCTTTGTGAAAGAAGTGCATATGCGGTTTTCTTTTTTTCACTGTCAGAGGCAACGGTCAAAAGCTTCGCAGGCTTATTAACGGCAACAAAAAAGTCGTCTTCATATATTATTTCTATCCCCTGCGGCTTCGTGCTTCCCTCGGACATTGAAATCTTGACCGTATCGCCGCGATTAATCGGATGGTCAAAGCGCGTCGTTACAATACCGTTAACGGAAATCTGCCGATGTTCAAGAAACGATTTGACCTTGCCACGCGGGAGCTTGGAGAGCTCGCCATAGAGAAACGAAAGCAGCTTTCCTGATTCTGTTACTGCAATAATGATATCATTCTTCATAGCATTATCTCAATTCTTTTTATACAATTTCGCTGTAGCTTCCGAAATACTTAAAGCCGTCAATATCGTTGTTCAAATCGCAAATAAGCTCAAAGAGTTCAGGCGAATACACCGATGCCCCAACGTCAAAATAGAACATAAATTCAAAGTCACTTCCGGGCTTCGGGCGGCTTTCGAGCTTTTCAAGGTTTATGCCGAGCGAGTTTATGCGCGCAAGGATGCGATAGAGAGAGCCGGGCTTGTGCGGAATTTTAAGCATAAGGCTTGTTTTGTCCGCTCCGGGATAAATTTCAAGCGCCTTTGAAATGCAGATAAACCTTGTGTAGTTTCCGATATTATCGCAGACATTATCCCGAAGAGCCGACAACTCATAAAGCTCAGCGCACACAGGAGAAGAAAGCGCCGCAACATCAGTTCTGGTTGACTCCGCAACAATCCTTGCAGCAACTGCCGTGTTCTCGCACACGGTAACCTTGATATTCTTATTTTCGGACAAGAACTCACTGCACTGGTTTATCGCCTGCTCATGCGAGAAAATCTCGCGGATTTCTGAAAACTCAACACCCCGCTTTGCAAGCAGAGAATGCCCTATCTGAATTCTTGCTCCGCGAACGATATGGAATTTATACTTTGCCATGAGGTCATAAATCTTGTTCACCGAGCCTGCCGTGCTGTTTTCAATCGGGAGAATGCCGTACTTGCACAGGGACTTATCGACAGCCTTGAAAACATCTTCAAAGCTTTCAAAATACATAATGCTCGGTTTCTTAAAAATCTTTTCACAGGCTATCTGAGAATATGCCCCCTCTACTCCCTGACAGGCAACAACTGCTTTTTCGGGGAAAATCTTATCTGTTTTCTCAATTGCGTTTTGCATAATCTCACGGATTGCATCATCCTTTGCAGAGAGCTTCTTCTGATATGCGCGTGAGGTATCCATCATAGTCTGGTAAATAACCCTTACGTATGACGCGACTTTCTCATCAGAATATCCCTCAACTCTGTCCAGAAGCTCCCGCTCGCGCTTCGGGTCAAAAACCGGAAGGTTGTTTTCGCGTTTGTACTCTCCGATTTTAGAGGCAATTTCCATCCTCCTGTTGATTAGCTCTACAATGGCACGGTCTGTATCATCAATTTCCTTACGAAGATCTTTCATATCCATTTTCCTTTTCTCCTATATCATCATATCAAGAATTGCGATTGCAAGAGCTGCCTCCATAACCGGCACTGCCCTTGGCACTATGCACGGGTCATGCCGACCTGAAACCACAATTTCACATTCCTGCATTCCGGATAAGCTCACACTCTTTTGTGGCTTCGCAATAGACGGAGTCGGCTTAATTGCCGCTCGCATGATTATCGGCATTCCTGAGGTTATTCCGCCGAGTGCTCCCCCGTGATTATTGGTTTCGGTTTTAATTCGTCCCCGAGAAATGCAAAATGCATCGTTACACTCACTTCCGCGCATTTTAGCTGCTGCAAACCCTGCTCCAAACTCAATGCCCTTTACTGCCGGAATCCCGAATGCGATACTTGCAATTTTGTTTTCAACACCGCCAAACATAGGCTCGCCGAGCGATGCCGGAAGCCCTGTTGCCGCACACTCAACAACTCCGCCCACAGAATCTCCGTCTTTTTTTGCCGCGAGAATTACTGCCATCATTTCTTTGCCTTTTGCCTTGTCGAGCACGGGGATATCGCCATAAATAATCTCTGAAAGCTCAGGCGCAAAAGGGTTAAAAAACCTATCCTCTACCCCTGCGATGCTCAGAGCGTGAGCTGCAATTTTTATCCCTCGTTTTTCAAGGTATTGCAAGCATATTGCACCGGCTATGCAAAGAGGAGCCGTAAGCCTTCCCGAAAACTGGCCTCCGCCACGGACGTCATGCGCTGTTCCGAATTTCATGTATGCTGTAAAATCGGAGTGGCCGGGGCGCGGAACATCTTTTATATCACTGTAATCGCGTGAGCGAACATCGGAGTTTCTGATTATTGCGCAGATGGGAGCGCCCGTAGTGATGCCTCCGACTATGCCTGAAAGAAATTCAGGCCTGTCCTTTTCGCTTCGTGCAGTTGTGTGTTCGCCTTTTCCGGGAGCGCGGCGTGCCATGAAACTATTGAGTTTTTCCATATCAATCTCAAAGTTTGCCGGAAACCCGTCAATCACAACCCCGATTGCCTCCGAATGGGACTGCCCGAAGATTGATATTTTAAATTTTTCGCCATAAACAGAACTCATATTTCATCCCTCCGACCTTTTTATATTACATCCAAGCTTTTCATATTCTTCAAAGAAATTACCGTAGGACTTTCTGACAGCTTCCGCACCGAAGATTGTTACCTCTCCGGCGCTTACAGCAGCCGCAACTGCTGCGCTCATTGCAATTCTGTGATCATTTTCCGAAAAAACCTTTCCTCCGGAAAGCCTGCTTTTTCCAATAATACAAATCTCATCATCGTTTGCGGAAATCTGGCCGCCGAGATTTTTAATCATTGCTTCTGTTGTCGCAATTCTGTCACTTTCTTTTATTCTCAACCTTCCGACATTGGATATTACGGTTTTGCCGTCTGCAACGGAGGCGACAACAGAGATAATCGGAACGAGGTCCGGAACTTCCGCCGCATTAACCTCTGTCCCCGAAAGAGCGCCGCGTTTCACGCTGAAAGAGCCCTGCCCTTTTGTAACCTTCGCACCGAAGCGCTCTAAAATATCAAGTATTTCGCAATCACCCTGAACGCTTTTTATATTGACACCGTTGCAGGTTATTCCCTCTTCGGAGAACGCGCCGAGGGCAGCCCAGAACGCAGCATTTGACCAATCACCCTCGACTGAAAATCTGCCGGGAGTTGTGTATGTTTGGTTTCCTTTTATGTATATTTTATTTTCAGATCGCAGGGCTTCTATTCCAAACCTCGAAACCACATCGAGCGTCATATCGATATATTTGCCTGATTCAACCTTACCTGTTATTTGAATTTCGCTGTCTCCCGAAAGAAGGGGCAAGGCGAAAATCAGGCCTGAAATAAACTGCGAGCTTATATCCCCCGGGATTTTGAATACTCCGCTTTCAAGGCCTCCACGCATAACAAGGGGCAGCGTTTCGTCATATTCAAATTCCGCACCGTTTTCTGCAAGCGTTTTAAGAAGCGGAGAAATTGGCCGGCTCGGGAGCCTGCCACTTCCGCTAAACGATATTTCAGAATCAAGAGCTGCCGCAACGGGAATCAAAAAGCGAAGTGTTGACCCGCTCTCACCGCAGTTGAGGGAAGCCTTTTTTCTGATATCCTGCCTGGCAACGAAAATTGAACCGCCTTTTCTCTCAACTCTTGCACCAAGAGCTTCTATGCATCGAACGGTTGCATCTATATCCTGCGACATTGCATCGCACACAAGCTCAGTCGGCACTTCGGAGAGGGCCGCACATATAAGTGCTCTGTGGGCAATGGATTTTGACGGAATCGCTCTCACTTTGCCACGTGGATTCTTGCACGAAACCGAAACATTCATTTATACTCTCTCCAATCCTGCCTCAAAAAAGGTTTTAACCTCATTCTCAGGCATGCTCCGAAGAACGCTCTCGCCACGTTTTTGAGGAAGCACCAATGCTATCCTTCCGGCGAAGCGTTTCTTGTCTGACATTGCAATATCAAAAAGGGATGATGCCGGATACTCGCATCCTGTCGGGAGTGAAAACTTCTCGCACAGCCGTTCAAGCTCTTCCGATACTCCGAATTCGCAATGCCCGAGCCTTTCTGCCGCACGCGCCATAATGCACATTCCGGCCGCAACCGCTCTGCCGTGGGAAACTTCAAAATTGCTCAGCTTTTCTATCGCGTGAGCCGGAGTGTGTCCAAAATTTAGGAGCTGGCGCTGACCTTTATCAAACTCGTCTTCACTCACAATACTGCTTTTTATCTTTATACATTCACTTATTATTTCGCTTAAGTTTTCATGGGCTCCGTCTTCAACAAGCCAAAGAATCCTCTCACTTCTTATGGCACCGTATTTTATTACCTCTGCCATACCGTCGGAAAATATTTCGTAAGGAAGCCCTTTTATTATTGCTGTATCGCAAATAACACACGACGGCTGGTAAAACGCTCCTGCGAGGTTCTTCCCTGCTTTGAGATTTATCGCAGTTTTCCCACCTACAGAGGAATCGACCGCTGCAAGGAGAGTTGTCGGAATCTGAATGAATGCAACTCCGCGCAGATAGCTTGAAGCGACAAAGCCGGAAAGGTCTCCCACCATTCCTCCGCCGAGCGCTATTATGCAGTCTGCCCGATTAAATTTCTCCTCTGCAAGCCTGTTCAGAAGCCATATGAAATTTTCTGCGTTCTTTGATGCCTCTCCGGCAGGAACCGAAAGCTCCACAACGTGAAAGCCCGCCTCTTCAAGCGAGGATTTTACCACTTTTGAAAAGAGTTTTTTCGTGGTTGAATCGCATATGAGCGCAGCATTTTTGCCCCTGCAAACTTCTTTTGCAAAAGTCCCTGTTTTTTTTATTATTCCGTCACCTACGAGAACATCATAGCTTTTTGATGCTGAGACTGTTATTCTTTCCACTCTACATCTATCCTTTCCTTGCGCTCGCGCCCCTCGCGAAGCAGCTGCATAAGACGCGAAGCATCGTTCTCTGCAAGTGCATCCCTGTATTCTGTCAGCGAATCTATGAAGAAATCTATCTCAGACATAAGATTTCCCCGATTTGCGAGAAAAAGCTCTGTCCACATCGTCTCAGAGAGCTTTGCAACTCGCGTCAGGTCGCGATAGCTGCCTGCCGAAAAACCCTTATGCCCCTCTGCTCTGGGGCTTTTGACATACGCATTGGAAACTACGTGTGCAAGCTGGGATGTGTATGCTATTATCTCATCATGCAGCTTTGCAGTGGTTACGGTTACATGCGAAAAGCCTGCCCCTTTTAAAGCGTTTTTTATTTTTTCAAGAAACGCAATGTCCTCTCCGGGCTTTGGCACGAGAATCATGCACTCCCCTTCAAAAAGCTTTTCGGTTGCATACTTAAACCCTGAAAATTGCCGCCCTGCCATGGGGTGACCGCCTATATAGCTGAACCCATACTCCTTTGATAACTCAAACAATCTCGGGCATACGGCTTCTTTAACACCACAGCAATCTATCACGCAGCAGGACTTACTTATGTGCTTTGCATTTTTCTCCATATAAGCTATTGCTGCTGACGGATACATCGCAAGAAAAATTAAATCGCATTCTGCTATGTTTTCTTCACAGAGCTTTCCGTCAACCGCGTTTACAAGCACTGCGCGTTTGAACGTAACCTCGTCGCAGTCTGCACCGTAAACGGTATAGTCTGTGTTGAATTTATATGCCTTTGCAAGCGAGCCGCCTATAAGGCCGAGCCCTACTATCCCAATTGTCATTGCTGCACCGCCTGACGCACTGCAAATACTGCCTTTGCGACATCATCAAACTGCTCGGGAGTCAAAGATTGCGCACCGTCACAAAGAGCATTTTTCGGGTCATTATGAACCTCTATCATGATACCGTCTGCCCCGCATGCTGCTGCTGCAAGCGCCATTGGTTTGACAAGGCGGGAAATGCCGCTTGCATGGCTCGGGTCAACCACAACAGGAAGATGCGTAAGCTCTTTGAGCATGGGGACCGCCGAAAGGTCAAGTGTATTTCTCGTATATGTTTCAAATGTGCGAATTCCCCGCTCACAAAGAATTATATTCTCATTTCCGCCCGCCATAATATATTCGGCACTCATCAGAAGCTCCTTCAGCGTATTGGCAAGACCTCTTTTTAAGAGAATTGTTTTATCGGTTCTTCCAAGCTCCTTCAAAAGCTCAAAGTTCTGCATATTTCGAGCTCCTACCTGAATGACATCAACCCTTTCAAAAAGCGGAAGGTGGTTGGCATTCATAATTTCCGTAACAATCGGCATTCCGGTTGCTTCCTTTGCTTCGAGAAGAAAATCAATTCCCTCAGCTTTTAAGCCCTGAAAATCATAAGGAGATGTCCTCGGCTTGAACGCACCTCCACGAAGAAGAAGCGCCCCTGATTCCTTCACGGAATTTGCAATGCCCAGAATCTGCTCCTCTGATTCTACAGAGCACGGCCCGGCAATCATAGCGAAGTTTCCTCCGCCAATCTTCACTCCTCCAACATTCACAACCGTATCTTCGGGGTGAAATTTCTTGTTTGCGCTCTTAAACGGCTCTGTAATCCGCGTAACGCTCTGGACTATATCAAGACCTTCGATGAGCTCAACATCAATGTCGGTAGTATCTCCTATAAATCCAAGAACAGTCTGATACTCTCCCTCAGAAATATGGACCTTGATATTCTGCTCGTTAAGCCAGGCTATCAGGTTGTCCAGCTGTGCCTTCGGAACATTTTTTTTAAGTACCGCAATCATGTTTTTTCTCCTTCAATATAGACGAAACAGCGTATATAACAAATAGAAGCTTTACAGTGATTTACTGCAAAGCTTCTAAAAATTCTTCAAAAAAGAATCTCTCTCTTTTTAAGCAACAGAAATCACTTTTACTTTTGTTTGTTAAAAAAGTAAAAGTAATAAAATATTGCTGATTTTTCAAGAGAAAGTGTCATTTTACTTAATCGCCTTTCTTTTTTTACGATTATATCACTGCATTTTTTATTTGTCAACCTCTTTTGTCAAAAATACAAAAAGGTGCTTTCAACTCTTAAATTTCCGGTTGAGTATCTTCTCCCATAACCTGAACGGTATCTCGGAGGTAGAACAGAAACTTTGCATAGACCGTGCCGGAAAGTGCGAAATATACGTACGTAAGCGGGAACATATAAGACGAAAGGATGTCCCAGAAGAAATATGATGCACGAAGCGTCATACACTCTTTTGTCCGTCCATGCATAAGCTCTATGCATTCTCTGAGGGCTTCAAACGCGCCCCTTTCGCCCTCTGCAAAAATATAGCTTGCAAAAGTATATCTGCTGTTCCACAAAAACGCAATTATAGTGGAAACCGGCGCGAGGAGAGCTGCAATTAACGCAATAAACCGAGATCCCGAAACCACTGCCAGAAAGATAAGAGCCGTGGGAACCAGCATGAATATTACAGACCAGAACACAGATATAAGGAACACAAGAAGAGTAAGCCATACCGAAGAGAAAACGGTTTTAAGGCTCATATATGGTGAAAATACTATTGAAAACTTCGGCTTTCTTCCCCTTGCAACTTC
Source organism: Eubacteriales bacterium (assembly GCA_045649265.1). GTDB lineage: Bacteria > Bacillota > Clostridia > Oscillospirales > JAAYXM01 > SIG480. Next base: position 5,769 of record JAZRPO010000042.1, on the reverse strand, counting down.
AAGAAAAAAACGAGAAGTTCCTACCGTGAACGGAGACATTATAAAGAGATACAGAAGAATCGTTACCGCGATAGAGACTGCGGTTTTTGCCGTAAAAGAGCCCGGCAGGAATTGTTTGAGAAGCTTTACGGCATCGTCTCCTGCGTTGACAAGCTCATTAACCTCAGGAATTCGTATCGGCAAAAATCTAATTATAAACACCGGAAGAAGCATGGAAACTACGGCAATAAAAAATGCTTTCAACCAGTTGCCCGCCATAAGCGCTTGCGCCTCTGCTTTTATTCTCCGTCTTGCATAAGTTTTGTTCATTACAGTTTTTCTCCGTCAAATAAATTTTATTGAGCTATCCAATCAGGTGCGTCTGATTCTGCAGGCTCCTCACCTTGCTCCGCTTCCTGCTCCTGGTTTTCCGTGGCCTCAGAAGTTGTATCGGGAGCAGTGTCCTCCGTAGTCGGAGCTTCCTGCTCAGGTGCAGTATCGGCCTCCGGCTCCGCAGGGGATGGGGTTTCCTCTGTCTGTTGATTATCGGGGGAAGGTGCGACGGTTGGCTTTGACTGACCTTGCCCGACAAGCACAATTTCAGGCATTGGCTTGTATGTTGATTTGTTTTCAACATAAGACTCGATGAGTTTGCCGTTCTTGTCATATACGTTTCTATAAACCGTCATAGAAAGGCCTTCCTGTCCCTTCTGTTCGACCTTTCTTTCCCCTGCCACAAGAGCTGTTGTAAGCTTCTCACGAACTGTAAATGGAGTTGTTGAATGAGTTTTCTTTGTCAGTTTTACAGTGACCTTTTCATCAGGCTCTGTTCCCATCAGCCTGATCCTGATATAGTTATCTTTTGATGTTGCAACGATTTTAATCGGGTATTCGCTTGTATTTTCAAAGCGAAAATCTATTGAACCGTAAACAACTGTCGCATCCTCGCCTTTTGGTGCATAGTCGACATAGAAAGCGTGATTCTTGCGTTCGTTAATCTTCATATTGGCACGAAGCGCCGCCATATACAGAGTTGATGAAACCTGACAAATACCGCCGCCTATACCGTCAACAACCTCACCCTGAGCAAAAATTGCAGCAGCCTTAAAGCCTCTCTCTGTCGTTCTTTGTCCTACAACCTTGTTATATGAAAATTCCTCACCCGGATTTAAAATAGTTCCGTTTACAAAGCTCGCCGCAAGACGGACATTTGACGTTCTCTCAACCTTTTTCGGGCTGAAATGAGTTTCAACTTCTGCGAGGCAATACTTGAAAAGGTTTACTTCAAGATACTTTGTAAGCACCTTCGGCTGTGTGATAGAGAGCGGAATCTTAACTACCTCATCAGGAGTTTTGTTATATGCAGCTCTTGCAGCTTCGAGGTCAAAATCCACTCCTAGAACATGCGGAACGATCTTGTTGCCGTCTTCTCCCTTTTCAAGGTACGCATCCTTAACCTCGGCATAAACCTCGGAATAAACCCTGTCAATATCAAGAGCAACCGCCTCTGCAACTTCCCTTTCAAACGAAAGGCCGTCATATCTTTCTTCTGCAAATGCCTTTGAAATTTCATCAAATGCAGCCGAGAGGTTGATTTTCTTACCGTCTGCGCGCGGATGAAGAACGAGAACATCCTCCTCGATTGTGTACGCAGCATCAACCGGCTCTACATCATACTTCGAAAGCCTTTTCGAAAGCTCCTCACGTGCTTCAGGAAGCATATCGACGGAAACACCGACATCAACTCCGCCAAAGATTGTTTTCAAAACATCGTAAATTCTTGCAAAAAATCCGCCCGAATGCCCTATTGCATTTGCCCTCTTTGCAATATCAGCCGAGGGAAAGGCGATTCCAAGCTCTTCTGCCGCAATCTCAAAACTCTCTCTCCCATCAAGAGAAATGCTTATTTTTGCATGGGTATATCTTTCACCACAGGAGGCATCGAGAATTTCTACGGCATCAGCCTCCGTTTTTCCGGAAAGCGAAATTCCTCCGGCAGAAACACCCGGGAAAATGGTTGAATGTGCATAGGTATAGACGGTGAGTGCAATAAAAAGCACAAGGAGCACACCTATAACCGATGCAGAAATTATAACCGCTTTTGAAGCTTTAATATTTCCAAATAATTTCATCATTCTCAGACCCCTGTTTTTTTCTGTGAAAAATAAATCCTTCCACATTATATAGTATATCTTTTAAAACACATAATTTCAACTGTATATTTGTATTTTTTGATTATTTATTATATTTTTATATAGCGGTTGCTTTCTTTTACGGATTTATGTTATACTGTTTTTATATCAGCTTTACAGAAAGAGGAAACGGAAATGGAGCAAAAAAAGTTTTATATCACAACTGCCATTGCTTATACATCGCGAAAGCCCCACATCGGTAATACCTACGAAATCGTTCTGACTGATGCTATCGCGCGCTTTAAGCGTCAGATGGGTTATGATGTTTTTTTCCTTACGGGAACAGATGAACACGGCCAGAAGATTGAAGACATTGCACGCGAAACCGGAGTTACCCCTAAGGCATATGTCGACGGTGTTGCAGGCGAAATCCGCAACATCTGGGATATGATGAATTCAAGCTACGACAAGTTCATCCGTACAACCGATGATGAGCATGTCAAAACCGTACAGAAAATATTCAAAAAGCTCTACGAACAGGGCGATATATATAAGGGTGAGTATGAGGGGTGGTACTGCGTACCGTGCGAATCCTTCTTCACCGACACGCAGATTGAAAACGGAGTATGCCCCGATTGCGGCAGACCCGTTGAAAAAACCCAGGAGGAAGCATACTTTTTCAGAATGAGCAAGTATCAGGATACTCTCATGAAGCACATTGAGGAGAATCCCGACTTCATTCAGCCTGAATCCCGCAAGAAGGAAATGGTCAATAACTTCTTGAAGCCGGGGCTTCAGGATTTGTGTGTTTCCCGCTCCTCCTTCACATGGGGTGTTCCGGTTACGTTTGACGACAAGCACGTAATCTACGTCTGGATTGATGCGCTTTCAAACTATATCACAGCTCTCGGCTATGACCCAGACGGCTCTGGCGAGCTCTATAATAAATACTGGCCGGCAGACGTCCACATAATCGGCAAGGATATCCTCAGATTCCACACCATCTACTGGCCCATTATGCTTATGGCCCTCGGAGAGCCGCTTCCGAAAAAGGTATTTGGCCATCCCTGGCTTCTCTTTGGCTCAGATAAAATGAGCAAGTCACGCGGGAATGTCATATATGCAGACGACTTGGTCGAGCATTTCGGTGTTGACGCCGTTCGCTATTATGTTCTTCGCGAGATGCCGTTTGCGCAGGACGGAACGATAACCTACGAAACTATTATCGCCAGGTTCAATTCCGACCTTGCAAACACTCTTGGAAACCTTGTAAACCGTACTGTTGCCATGGCAAACAAATACTTCGGCGGAACGGTTCAGCACAAGGGTGCTCGTGAGAGCTTTGACTCCGAATTCATAGAATGTGCAATCAATGCACGTGATGCAGTCAAGGCGAAGATGGATGAATATCGCGTTGCAGATGCGCTTGACGAAATCATTTCACTTGCACGCCGTAGCAATAAGTATATCGACGAAACAGAGCCATGGGCTCTTGCAAAGGATGAGGCAAAGTCTGCAAGGCTTGAAACCGTTCTCTTTAATCTTCTTGAAGCCATCCGCTTCATCGGGATTCTTATCACTCCATTTCTCCCTGAAACTGCCGAAAAAATCATCGCGCAGTGCGGTGCAAAAGAAACCGATATCTCATCACTTTCTGAGTTTGCACAGTCAGGAACCATTGCGGCAGGAACACCCGAGGTTCTTTTTGCGAGAATCGACGAATCAAAAAAGCTTTCTGAGCTTGAAGCTCTCGCAGCAGCTCAGGCAGAGCCTAAGCGCGAGGTCGCTCCGTATAAAGACGAAATTACAATCGACGATTTTGACACGGTTGACCTTCGCATTGCAAAGGTTGTTTCCTGCGAGCCTGTTCCGAAATCAGACAAGCTGCTTCGCATAATCGTCAACACCGGCGAAGCAGAGCGCCAGATTGTTTCCGGCATCGCCAAGGAATACAAGCCCGAAGAGCTCATCGGCAGAAAGATAATCCTTGTTTCAAACTTAAAGCCTGCAAAGCTTCGTGGAGTCGAGAGCAACGGAATGCTCCTCGCCGCAGATATGCCGGATGGCGGTTGCAAGGTCATATTCGCTGATGATGCCATCGAAGAAGGCTCCCAGATTCACTAAAAACAGACATTACGCAAAAACAACCCACCGTATGCCGAGTGTTCTTAAGGGCAGTAATATTAAAAGGCAGAAACGAAAATTCGTTTCTGCCTTTTGTCGTAGGGGGCGGTGCCCACATCATCCTGTTTTTAAGGTTTTAGGATTATCCTAAATGTTAGAAGATGGTATACATTTTCCCTGTTTGTTACAGTACCGGACAAATCAGTTACTAGATATTATACGCCTTGCCTAGCACAACGAGCAGTAAAATAATCGATAAGACTATTCCTGCAACAGAAAATGCTATGCCCATAATTGCCTGATTTCTGTTTTCACTTTTTAATCCTTTATATCCTTTTACTATTCCTGTGATAGCTAACGGTAATTCAGCCCACCACAATACCCATGCTACTAGACTGATTATTCCAAGAATAAAAGAATTCTTTGCTGCTGCATTTTGTTTATCCATATCCGTCACCCCCCTACTTAGATTATTTATAGCCTAAATTGTATCATATATAGCCTACCGTGTCAACACTAACAGACTATAATTAGTCTATAAAATTTAAATGGGGTAGGAAAATGGATACTTATACAACTGTAAAAAACAGAATTTTATATCTATGCGACGAAAAGAGAATTACAATTAACAAATTAGCAACTGAATCCGGCATTGCTCCATCAACAATTAAAAATATTTTGTACGGGAAAAGTCAAAATCCCGGAATTGTCACTTTAAAAATGCTATGCGATGGTTTGGGAATAACTCTAACGGAATTTTTCGATACAGATGAGTTTGAAAACCTTGAACAAGAAATAAAATAGGGAGTATGTTATGGACTTGCCAAAACGAAAGCGAACAAGATTAAAAGGATATGATTATTCAACACCCGGAGCATATTTTATCACAATTTGCGTAAAAGACAGAAAAGAATTATTGTCAAAAATAATCGTAGGGGACGATGCCCACATCGTCCCGCAAAACCATTTATCAAATTATGGTTTGATATGCGATAAATATATCAATAACATAAATATCAAATACGAAAATGTAACGGTTGACAAATATGTTATTATGCCAAACCACATACATTTAATTATATTTCTTCACGGGACTATGAGGGCATCGTCCCCTACAAAGAACCTTGAAACCATCATTCGTTCCTTTAAAACAATGGTTACAAAAGAAATTGGGAATACTATATGGCAAAGATCATTTCATGACCACATTATACGTGGTGAAAAGGATTATCAAAAAATATGGGAATACATATACACAAACCCTTTAAAATGGGAATTAGATTGCTTTTACAATGATTAAAGGCTCTCGCAAAATTGCGAGAGCCTTTTACTTTCCTTAAGACCACACCCCATATGGTGGGTTGTTTTTTTAATGGTGGTGATGGTGGTGATCCTCTTTATGCTCCACCTTGCAAACAGGCTCTGAGCATATCTCTCCCGGCTCTTCTATCTCGACGGTTGCGTGAGAAATTCCGTGTTCCGCAAGCTCTTCTTTCACTTGACTTTTGACCTTCGAGGCTTTACCTTCCGCAAC
>JAZRPO010000041.1:0-3872 GCA_045649265.1 Eubacteriales bacterium | reverse complement strand
GCTATCCTAAAAAAGGGGAACAGAAATGTTGAATTTTGAAACTGCTATTGAAAAACACAGAAACCTCGTTTATGCTGCCCATGATTATATATGGAAGCATCCGGAGACAGGTTACCGTGAAATTTTGACAGGAAAGTATCTTGAAGATGTGTTTGAAAAGCTTGGTTACGAGCTTATTAAAGCGGAGAATATTCCGGGCTTTTATACAGTTCTTGATACAGGACGGCCCGGACCTGAAATTTTGATTCTTGGAGAGCTTGACGGTCTCATTTGCCATAATCACCCTGATGCACATCCTGAAACGGGAGCTGTGCACGCATGCGGTCATAGTGCTCAAAGTGCGGCGCTTGTCGGAATAGCCGCAGTTTTGAAGGAGCCGGGCGCGCTGGATGGTATGTGCGGAAGAATTCGCCTTTGCGCAGTTCCGGCAGAAGAGCTTATTGAGTTTGAATACAGAAAAGAACTCAAAAAAAGGGGTACAATTAAATATTTTTGCGGAAAAACAGAGTTTTTGCATCGCGGGTATTTTGATGGTGTGGATATAGCGTTTATGGTTCATACCACGACCATAAAGAACATAGTGTCAGTTCTCGGTTACATCGGGTGTATAGTAAAAAAGATAACCTATAAAGGCGTTGCCGCGCATGCCGGTGGTGCACCATGGATGGGGCGCAATGCACTCTATGCGGCAAACCTTGGTATTTCTGCTATAAACTCAATTCGGGAGACATTCAAAGAAGAGGATGTTATCAGAGTCCATCCCATAATGACAGAGGGCGGACAGGCAGTGAACGCGATTCCGGATAAAGTAATTATTGAAAGCTATGTCAAAGGAGCTAATTTCAAAGCTGTTCATGATGCAAATGAAAGAGTTAACAGAGCTCTTTGCGGAGCGGCAGTTTCGCTCGGTGCAAACATAGAAATATGTGATTATCCCGCATATGCGCCTGAGGTGCATGACGAAGGCATGATGAAGATTGCCGAAGCTGCAGCAGCGAGTGCCGGATTTCCTTATCAAAGAGCAGATGTTTTAAGCTCTGGCAGCAGCGATTTAGGTGATCTATCGTGTCTGATGCCAACTGTGCAGCCGAATTTTCCCGGGGCTTCGGGCACAGTTCACGGTGCAGACTTTTTCATTTCGGATATTGATTCAGCTTGTGTAAAATCTGCAATTTTTCAGCTTGAAATGCTAAGGCTTCTTTTGTCGGATGATGCAAAAAGTGCGAAGAAAATTCTTGACAGCTTCAAACCGCGCTTTGCTTCAAAAGAGGAATACTTTGAATTTATTGAATCCTTCATATCAGAGGGAGATTGTATATCTTATAATCTGGACGGAAGCATCGAAGTAAAATACAAATAACACCGGAAAGGACACCGATTTTATGTCATATGCATTAACAATATCAAAAGAATTTGAAGTTCGGGAAGAGTATGTTTCCAATATCATCAATCTTCTTGACGAGGGCAATACCATTCCGTTTATTGCCCGCTATCGCAAGGAACAACATGGGACAATGGATGATCAGCTTATCAGGCAAATTTCAGACAAGCTTGAATATTTGAGAAATCTTGATGCAAGGCGCGGAGAGGTTCGAGGTCTTATCGAAGCTCAGGGCAATCTTACGGAAGAGATTTCTGCTGCGCTTTCAGGAGCAGTAACGCTTGCTGAAATTGACGACATTTACAGGCCGTTTCGACCGAAACGCAAGACACGCGCATCTGTTGCAAAAGAAAAAGGGCTTGAGCCCCTGGCAATGGCAATACTTGAAAAACAAAACACATCAGAATCTCCTGAGGAACTTGCACTTCCTTATGTTGATGCTGAAAAAGGCGTTGACGATGTTGCAGCCGCTCTTGTGGGCGCAAGCGACATAATTGCTGAGTGTGTTTCTGATAATGCCGAAGTGAGAAAGCGCGTAAGAAATCTTACGCGAATCCACGGGATTATCATCTCATCTAAGACAAAAGAAGAGGACGAGGGGAAGGTATATGAAACTTATTACGAGTTTTCTCAACCGGTTGAAAAGCTCGCAGGGCACCGAGTCCTTGCGCTCAACCGTGGGGAAAATGAAGGTGTATTAAAGGTTTCGGTTCAGCTTGATTCGGAAAGACCGTTGAAGTCAATCACTTCTCTTTATGTCGAGGGTAATTCCGAATGCTCGGCGCTTGTTCGCGCAGCTTGCGAGGATGCATATTCAAGGCTTATTTATCCCTCGGTTGAAAGGGAAGTACGTGCAGAGCTTACAGACAATGCATCTGAGGATGCAATCAGGCTTTTCGGAGTTAATCTTCGCCAGTTGCTTCTCGCTCCACCTGTGAAAGGGAAAATTGCGTTAGGTCTTGATCCGGGATACAGAACGGGTTGTAAGGTCGCAGTTGTTGATGAAACAGGCAAGGTGCTTGACACTGCGGTTATTTATCTGACTCATGGCGAGGCACAGGAGAAAAAATCTGCGGAGATTTTGAAGGACAAAATCCTGCGATGGAATGTTGAAGTTATTGCTATCGGAAACGGAACAGCCTCCAAGGAAACAGAGCTGTTCTGTGCAAAAACAATTAAAATGCTGGATAAAAAAGTGTCATATATGGTGGTTTCGGAGGCGGGAGCGTCAGTCTATTCGGCATCAAAGCTTGCTGCTGAGGAGATGCCGGAGTTTGACCTCACTCTGCGCTCTGCCGTTTCAATCGCGAGAAGGCTTCAGGACCCGCTTGCTGAGCTTGTTAAGATTGAACCGAAAGCAATCGGCGTAGGCCAGTATCAACACGATATGCCTCAAAAACGCCTGTCTGAAGCACTTGACGGGGTTGTCGAAGATTGTGTTAACAGTGTCGGTGCGGATTTGAACACTGCATCTGCAACGCTTTTGAGCCACATTTCAGGTCTTAGCTCGGCTGTGTGTAAAAATATTGTTACATACAGAGAAGAGAACGGTAGCTTCAAAAGCCGTGCCGAGCTTAAAAAAGTACCGAAGCTTGGAGCAAAGGCATTTGAACAGTGTGCGGGCTTTCTTCGTGTTTCAGGTGGAGACAATCCGCTTGATAATACAAGTGTTCACCCCGAATCATATAAAGCCGCGAAAATGCTGGTTTCAATCCTCGGCGCCGATATAAACAACCTGGATAAAGAAGGCGAAGCACTTTCTGAAAAAGCAAAGGAAAGAGGGGTTTCGGAGCTTTCTGAAATGCTCGGAATAGGTGTGCCGACGCTCCTTGATATCTTGAAAGAGCTTGCAAAACCGGGCCGCGACCCCCGGGAAGAGCTTCCGCCGGCAATGCTTCGTGAAGATGTTATGGATATGAAGGATTTAAGAGAGGGAATGGTGCTTCAAGGTACGGTGCGCAATGTAATTGATTTTGGTGCATTTGTTGATATAGGAGTTCATCAGGACGGCCTTGTTCACATTTCTCAAATCAGCAACAGATTTATAAAACATCCCTCTGAGGTATTGAAAGTAGGAGATGTTGTAACCGTAAAAGTTCTTGGCGTTGATATGGATAAAAAGAGAATTAGCCTTACAATGAAAGAAGTGCAATAAGAAAGGAAAAAAGCTATGCCGTATATCGCAATAAAAGGATATCCGAAAGACGACGAAACAAAAAAGAAGATTGCAGAAAAAGTAAACGAGGTTTTTCTCGAAATTTGGGGATGTTCACAGGAAGCTATTTCGCTTTCGATTGAGGAGATATCTCCAAGCGAATGGGAAGAGACCGTGGTAAAAAAAGAAATCGAACCCAATAAAGAAAAAATGATGATTTTTTCAGGCGAAAAGAAATACTAAATATATAACAAATGTCGAAACAAAAAAGGCTTCCGATTAAAGGGGAGCCTTCTATAAAATAAAATTTTTTGTCTCTAACCTGACAAAAACATA
>JAZRPO010000040.1:0-2083 GCA_045649265.1 Eubacteriales bacterium | reverse complement strand
CGCAATGCGAATCCTCGGCAATGACCCCGACGGAAAAATCTCAAAGCTTATGTCCTATACGGGAGAGGACCGTGATGTTTCAGACCCATGGTACAGTGGCCGCTTTGATGTTGCATACCGCGATATTTATGAAGGCTGCACGGCACTTCTCGATTTCCTCACAAAAAAGTGTAAAATGTAAAAACCGAGGAGTAGGCAATATTCCTTCTCCCCGGTCTTTTTTATCGCCTGACCCGCATTCGAGAAATACGCAAGCGGCGTTGCAAAGCTTGATACGATGAGCTGTAAATTAAGGGAACGGATGAATCCGTTCCCTTTTTGTTGCAGGTGTCTTATTCCGTTATGCCATATTTTGCCGCCAGTTCAATAAGCTTTTCTGCCCACTCCGGAGATTTTTCCTGTAGATATTCGATTGCATTCTTTTCTCCGTTGAATTTGTTACCTAAATATTTTTCGTATGGGTTTGCGCCTCTCTCAAGGAAATATTCAAAGGTCTCATAAGAATACTCACCGCCACCGTAACAATATCCGCAGAGGTTGCGTGGATCGGATGCATCATATCCCCATTCTTCAACAAGGTATCTGATTGCTTCCTCATTCTTTTGAACACATGCAGTTTGCAAAATTCGTTTTTTTCAGGGTCTGCTCCCGCTTCCAACAACACTTTCAGAATTTCCATTACGTTGGGACGAGCCCCTCTATATGATAATACTCTATATGCAGGAAAATCAAACTTACCTCTGGAAAAATTGACATCTGCACCGTGTTCTATCAAATACTTAACTATTTTCAGATTGTCATTACTATTACTTTCTGCTGCAAGACCTAACGGCGATGCCTCGGTCAATATCGGTACATAATTTACATCAGCTCCGTCTTCCACCAGAAGCTTAACCATTTCAAAATTTCCTACCTTACAAGCCTCGCCTAACGGGGTATATCTTTCGCTTTCAGACATCGCTGTTTTTATGAGCGTGTCGCTAACTGTATTAGGGTTTGAGAATGTTGAAATCCATCTCAGTTTTGTTATATCGTTGTTCCTTATCGCATCAATCATTCTGTTGCACTGAATTTTCCCATAATAGAAGGACAGAACATTTGATACTAAAAAAAGCACGATAGCGATTAAGATAACTTTAAATATTTTTTTAATTCCCAAAGTTTAACGAACCTCCTATCCTTTCGTACCATTCCGTGGGATCTTCCGGTGTATTTCCATACACTACCCACGGCAGGATATCTGCAAAGAAATGTGCGAGCCATAACTCCGGATCCGCATAATTATATGTACCAACATCTTCATCTGCAGATATGACCTTTGTTCCTGTATAATCAAATATAACCTCTCTTTTCCCATCCGGAGAAACATATTTGATATGCTCGTATTTTTCACCATCTGGTGCTGTGAACTGGTGGCAATCAGCTACCACAGTTTTCCACCCCCGTGCTTTCGCCTCATCAGCAGTTGTTGGCAAATCTACATTATACTGGTTCCTTTCATAATGTTTTTCTTTGACGTGGTCTTCCAAAGCTCTGCCGGTCGCTATTCTTAAAAGGCTGAGTGGAAAAGGAGTCGTTGACATTGCTATCGTAGGGTAGGCATTTTGCGGTAATTCATTTATCTTTTCTGTAAGATACTCATCTAAATTCCAAGAATCATCGATTGATTCTCGAAGCTTGCCCCACCAGGATTCCCCGGAGTTTTGCGAAGCGTTCCTCACCTGAATATTCTGAGGGGCGGTTGAAGCGTATTTTATAAGCCCTGTTCCTGCGTCTTTTTCCGGTATATACGGAAGCGGTTGAAATTTCAGTCCTCCGTCAGTCATAGGCTTGCCCGGAAAGAGTTGCATGTTTGCTTCGTTGGTGGTTGAAGGACGGTACGGGGAAGTTTGTATCTTTACTCCGCTGCCATACGAAGGAATATTGGGGAAAACTTTTTCCCTCGTTCCGCCGCCAAACACCGGGCCGAATGAGAGCGTTTGTCTTTTGGGTTCAGTTCCGATCAAAGAACGTTTCGGAAGTGTGGGTGTTTTGGGTTCATTCCAGAGCTTTGGTGCTTCCCATAAGGACCTGTCGTTTGTTG
>JAZRPO010000039.1:0-10840 GCA_045649265.1 Eubacteriales bacterium | reverse complement strand
GCGTTAAGCCTGTCTTTTGTGATTGCGCCAAGGCAACGGACTCCAAGCCCCGGCCCCGGGAATGGCTGACGGTAAACCATAGCATGCGGAAGACCGAGAGCCTCTCCGACAACACGAACCTCGTCTTTATAAAGCAGCTTGACCGGCTCAACAAGCTCCATTGCCATATCTTCAGGAAGACCACCAACGTTGTGATGTGCCTTAACGCCGTCAGATTCAAGAATATCGGGGTAAATTGTTCCCTGAGCAAGGAATTCTATGCCTTCAAGCTTTGCAGCTTCTTCATCAAAAACCTTGATAAACTCACCGCCGATTATCTTGCGCTTGCGCTCTGGCTCAGAAACATCTTTGAGCAAATCAAGAAAGCGGTCGGTCGCATCAATATAAATAAGGTTTGCTTCAAGCTCCCTGCCAAAGACTTCAATAACCTGCTCGCTTTCGCCCTTTCGCATAAGGCCGTGGTTGACATGAACGCACACGAGCTGCTTGCCGATAGCCTTAATGAGAAGCGCTGCAACAACAGAGGAGTCAACTCCACCGGAAAGGGCGAGAAGAACCTTCTTATCGCCTACCTGTTCTCTGATTTCCTTTATCTGCTCTTCAATAAACGCATTTGCAAGAGCCTGGTTTGTGATGCGTTCCATGGTTTTCGGTCGCACATTGTTCTGCATAGTAATTCCTCCGTCTTATACATCATTATTTTTAGTCAAAAAGCGGTGTTGAAAAATATCTTTCTGCTGTATCGGGAAGCACCGTCACAACGGTTTTGCCCTCGCCCAGCAGCTTTGCGAGCTTTATTGCCGCCGCAACGTTTGTGCCGCTTGAAATTCCGCACATAATCCCCTCTTTTGATGCAAGCTGCTTGGAGATATGTATCGCCTCTTCATCCTTGATTATGCAAATATCGTCATAAACATCGCAGTTTAAGATTTCGGGAATCAGACCGTCGCCTATCCCCATCTGGATATGAGTTCCGATAGAACCGCCAGAAAGGATTGCCGCATGCTCCGGCTCTACCGCCCAGATTGTCATGTCCGGATTGTTTTCACGAAGCACCTCACCGATGCCCGTGATAGTCCCGCCTGTGCCTATGCCTGAGCAAAAGCCGTGAATCGGGGCGCCGACCTGGTCAAGGATTTCCCTGGCTGTCTTTGAGCGCTGAATCTCGGGGTTTGCGGGATTCTCAAACTGCTGAGGAACAAAAACGTATTTATCCTCATCTCGCATTTTAATCGCAAGGTTAAGACACTCTTCAATGCAAGCGCCGATGTTGCCGGCATCGTGGACAAGAATGACCTCGGCACCGTAATGCTCGACAAGCTTGCGCCTTTCCTCGCTGACGGAGTCAGGCATGATTATGCGCGTTTTATAGCCTCTGACTGCGCCGACAAGAGCAAGACCTATGCCCTGGTTTCCGCTGGTCGGCTCGACAATGACGGTATCCGGACCTATAAGCCCTCGCCTTTCGGCATCACAAATCATATTGTATGCAGTTCTCGTTTTTATTGAGCCGCCAACGTTCAGGCCCTCAAACTTAACAAGAATTTCTGCAGATCCGGGCTCTGCAAGATGAGAAAGCCTTATGATTGGAGTATTGCCTATGGCCTCCAGTATATTGTTATAAACCATTGAATCATTCCTTAAAAAATATATTGAATATTATATTCTAAATTTCGTCCAAAATCAATATTTTTTCCAAAATTTTTGCTTGCTGTTCAAGCCTTGCCAAATATGATTTGACAAAATACGACACGAATAATATAATTATCTCGTATCCTTTTCTGCCTGCGCGCTTACAGAGCGGGCTATTTTTATATTCGGGGTTGTTTTTTGTATGATTTTTAACCTGAAACTGCGATCATGCTTTCTCACGATACTCGGAAGCACTGTTCTTGCCTTCGGGCTCTATAACATTCATTCGCTTTCGGGTATTACGGAGGGCGGAGTTCTCGGGCTTGCGCTTCTTCTTGAACATCACCTCTCAATCTCGCCGGCAATTTCAGCCCTTTTCTTCAACATTCTTTGTTATTTCTTTGGTTGGCGCAGGCTCGGCTGCAACTTCATCGGATATTCAATCTTTGCAGTCGTGAGCTTTTCTCTGTTTTATGCCATTCTTGAAATGTTCCCTCCGCTTTTTCCTCAAATTGCGGAATTCCCGCTCGTTGCAGCTCTTGTCGGAGCTGTCTTTGTGGGTGTTGGTGTCGGTATCTCCGTACGTGCCGGCGGCGCTCCGAGCGGAGATGATGCTCTTGCGATGAGCCTTTCCTCCCTCCTCAGAACCGACATAAAATGGATATACCTCGCAAGCGACGTTATAGTCCTTGCGTTATCTCTTTCCTATATCCCGCCCGAGAGGATTTTCTACTCTCTCATAACCGTTATTGTGTCGGGGCAGATTATAGGGCTTTTGCAAAAACCGGATAAGCCCGAAGAAGTCACACCCCGGAATATGCGCGATGTACTTTGCGGCACACTGAGAAACAAAGACCAGCTCGATGTTTGCCTGAAAAATAAGTTTTACCATATTCCTGCTATCAGGCTCCGTTCAGGAGATTTTCCGATACGCTATATTGCAATATATCAGTCCCTGCACAAGTTCAAGGAGGGGGCAGGTATTATATACTATGGCGAAATTGAGAAATATTCTCTTGTCAGGAGAAATGAAATAACGGAAATCCCCCGAAGCTCAGATGAGATGTACTACCGTTTTGACATAAAGGATTGGAAAAAGCTCCCTGAAAAAATAGTTCCCGACTGTGGCGATTTTGTCAATCTCACGACAACTATGTTTTTGCTCACGCACAGCCGCACGACGAGCGAGCTCTTCCTCGAAAGCGAGCGTGAATTTGAGTTTTTACGAAAAATTGAACAGCTTATTTCCGGTGAGAGAAGCGAAATCGTTTCAGAAAGCGGAGATACCGTTCTTAGAGTTTCAAATGCCACCCTGGTTCTATCTAAAGGAGACCTGCCTTTATTTTCGTGCGCCATTGACGATTACAAGGTGAATCCGAAAATGCCTTTTGACTGTTTTTTCAAGGAATTGAATTCATAACCGACAAAGCGATACCTTTGCAACATAATATGACCTTCACCAAAGTTTGGTGAAGGTCATATTTTTTACTGCTCTATATACTTTTTAAGATAATCGGGTAGCTCGGCTTTCGGGATGGCAAGCTTGTTGTACGGCATATACGTTTCCCCGAAGTTGTTGCTTGAGCAAAGGAAGATATAATAATACTCTCCCGGAGCGAGCGTTTTGGCTTCCGTTTTAAGCATTTCTTCCACAACACGCCTTCCGTCAACAGAATAAAGCTTTGCGCAGTCAGCCTGCTTGTAGTTCGCTTCTTCCACCACAGTTGCTTTTATATCCCCGCTCGCGGCATCAAGCAACAGCTGATCCTCCGTTCTGTTTTTCGTCACGGGTACAGGCTTTTTGTATATCCAGACGACGTTTGATGCAGCGTTGAGAGCCTCATCATAATAGCTGTATTTTTTGAGGACTTCAATGGTGTTTTTGAAGTTGTCGTTTACGGTTATTTCAAAGCTGTGAATTATCCTGTCCTTATCAACCTCCTGCATATCGCGGTCTTCCTTAAAAACCCTGACCTTTTCGTTTTCTTCATAGGTCATATCAAAACGAACTCTGAAGCTTAACAGCTTTTCTCCTTCAATCTCGTTGTAGGAAAGCTCTGAAACATCTTTTTCAATCGCCCGCATAATCTCGGATGCGCCCTCTTTGACTGAGATATTGTAGCCGAAGCGCGAGTTTTCCATCGAGAAGTCAAGTCCTTCAACGTTTTCGCTGTTTATTGGAGCAATCCCCTTTACCCGAAGCTTATATTCTGCGTTTTCATACATCTGCGAAAGCGCATCATCATACACGTCAACGGGCACGAGGTACGAACGCTTGAGACTCTTTCCGTTCTTGTACTTGTAGGTTACATACAAAAATCTCGAATCTTCTATTGCGTCTTTTGCCCTCACTGGCGGGTTCTTGATAAGCTCGCTGTGAATCTCCACGGTGCTGCATATGACCTCTTCATCCGCAATCAGGGGTGCACTGTTGAAGTTTCTGCCTGTGTGCACCGCTGCGCTCTCTATCTCGCCACTCTCGGGCACTCTCGTTTCGTATCCGAAAACGCTCGTGTATGCACAGAAGGAGAGAGCCAGCATGCCGACGACGAAGAACGATATGAGCCCTTTATAGAGTCTGAACACGCGGAAGCTTTTGTTCATAAGCATTTCGCAGGCGAAGTATACTATCGCCGCGCCGACCGCGATCTCGATATACATAAAAACGGGCGAAATGTTGTTTTCAACGAGTATGGCAAAAAGAACAGATGCGATTGACGTCGTCGCAAGATATTTAAAAATCGGGCGGAATGCCGAAAACGCAGCAACGTCTCCCGAGAGTTCAATTTTTCTTTTTCTATAAAGAAGGTAGCCACAGAAATACACCAGAACGGCACCTGCTATGTATATCCACAGCTCCGCTTGCACAAAAATGTTTGCGTTTTTCGGATAATAGTTTATCGCGTTTGTGAAAAGCCACACGAGCGGAGTTTTTTCAATTATCCGGTTTGCAACGAAGTTCTCTGCCGAAACGAATCCGAACAGAAACTCTTCGCTTATGACGGCAATCGTCAGCGCAACAAGCAGCGGAAGAACGTGAACAAACACGTTTATGCCAATGTGGGTTGCCGTGTTTCCCGTTAAGAACGCCGTCGCCGCCGACACGGAAAACATAACAAAAATTATGGTGAGATTTAAAAATGTCCAGTAAACAACCGACCAGGAGGAAATGATTTCGCCGTATACAGAAAAACTCATTATGAGAAGCACTGTACCGTTAAACAGAACCGGCGCGGCCATGAGCGTGAGCCCCGAGAGCAGGTCTGAAAGATAGTTCTGCCCCCTCTTTATCGGAAGCGAGTGGATAAACACGCTCTGCCTTATCGAGTGGACGTTGTTGAAAATGAGCGCCGCCGCAATGCACGGCACAATCATCGCAAGAAGAACGGGAATTATTATGTATGATTCCCGCAGAAGCGGAGGATATTTCATTGCGGTTGGCAAAAACCGCATTGTGAGGCGATGAGAATTCTCAACAAGAAAGACGAATGGAACGGAGAAGAACAGGACGATTGCATAAAGGAAGCTTCCCCATTTGAAGCGTTTTAAGTTGTTAAGATAAATCGCCAAGCTAAAGAATGACTTCTTTGAGGTCATAACCCAACCCTCCTAACTCGTAAATGAAAACTTCTTCAAGCGTAAGACTTACTTTGTCGTAAATAAGCGGCGAAAATTCTCTTGCCTTTTTCTCAAACGTGTCGGAATCACCCTTGACGATGAGGGTGTAGACCGAGCCTAGCCTTGACGAATGAAGAACCTCTTCGCCGAGAAGCTCTTCGGGAAACTTTCCGCCAAAAGCGAGCTGGACCTTGCAGATATTTCCTTTGAGGCGCTCAAGCGGCTTCTCGAGCACCATCTTTCCGCGATGAATAATCCCTACGTGGTCACAAATGTCTTCAAGCTCTCGCAGGTTATGCGAAGATACAATCACTGTCATCTGCCGTTCTGCAACGTCAGAAATTATTACATTCATAATCTGCTTTCTCATAACCGGGTCAAGCCCGTCAAGCGGCTCATCGAGAATCAGCACCTCGGGCATACATGAGAGAACCAAACGGAAGGCAACCTGCTTTTTCATTCCCTTTGAAAATCTTCTTATCTGTCTGTTTTCATCTATCGGAAGAATTTCAGAAAGCTTTTCATACCTTTCTCTGTTAAAGTTCGGATAAAGCCCGGCGTATAGCTTTGCCATCTCCTTCATCGAAAAGCTTGGATAGAAATACCACTCATCATTTATACAAAGCACACGTTTCTTAAGATAAGTATTTTCCCAGACCTCTTCTCCATCAATCAATACCTTTCCCGAATCAGGCTTATAAACTCCCATAAGATGGTTAATTATCGTTGTTTTGCCTGCGCCGTTCGGGCCCACAAGCCCATATATGCTTCCTTTGGGCACCGTGAGAGACAGCTCGTCAAGCGCGCGGAAGTTTCCAAAGGTTTTTGTAAGATTTTTTACTTTTACCATTTATGTTTTTCTCCTTCCTCAAAAGCTTTATCGAGCACTCGCAGGGCAGCCTGCTTATCCTCTCCGTAAAACGCAAGGGCACGTCCAGCTTCAAAAATCGCTTCATACAGCTTTTCCGTCGTCTCTTGCGACGATTTCGGTCCGGAGGAAACAAAGTTTCCTTTACCCTTAATACTGTATATAAGCCCCTCAGCTTCGAGGCTTTTGTATGCGCGCTGAACCGTGTTCGGGTTGACTGTAAGGCTCACCGACAAATCACGCACAGACGGCAGCTGTTCGTCGGGTGCAAGCGCCCCGCACAGAATAAGCTCGCAAATCCCCCTGCTTATCTGTTCGTGCAATGGTTTGTCGCTTTTATAATCGAGTTTTACCACGCTATCACCCCTCTAACTGTATTATCTGTATTAGTACAGTTAGAGTATAACCTGCTTTTCTCCATTTGTCAACTGTTTACTTTTAAATTTATTTTTGATATAATAATTTGTTAGTGAATATTTGCTTAAAAGGAAAAATGTTATGATACAAATAGGAAATCTCAAACTTTCGCTTTCTGACGATGAGAAAAAGTTATATTCGCGTGCTGCGCGGGCATTAAACATTTCTCCAAAGGATATAAAATCGCTTAAAATTACGAAAAAAGCCGTTGATGCGC
The DNA here is from genome assembly GCA_045649265.1 of Eubacteriales bacterium. Taxonomy (GTDB): domain Bacteria; phylum Bacillota; class Clostridia; order Oscillospirales; family JAAYXM01; genus SIG480. The sequence continues at coordinate 4,088 of JAZRPO010000039.1, read as the reverse complement.
GTGAAAAAACGAATGTTCACTTTGTTTTTTCCGTTGAGGTTGAGGTGTCGGGAAACGAAAAGAAGATTGTCGCGCGTGTATCGCGCGGAGATATTGCAATAAAGCCTTCTTCCGAGGCGGCTCCGTCAATGTCTCCGACTCTGCCGAGCGGACGCCCTGTTGTTGTCGGGGCAGGCCCTGCCGGGCTTTTTGCCGCGCTCACTCTTGCGAGATTTGGCGCTCGCCCCATCCTTATCGAGCGAGGGCAGTCTGTCGAAAAAAGAGCTGCGACTGTAAAAAGCTTCTGGGCATCGGCACAGCTCAACCCTGAATCAAATGTTCAGTTCGGAGAGGGCGGCGCAGGTGCGTTTTCTGACGGTAAGCTCAATTCCGGAACCCACGACAAGCGCAGATTGAGCGTTTTTGAAACGTTTGTAAAACACGGCGCGCCGAGTGAAATTTCATACGTCCGCAACCCGCACATCGGCTCGGACAATCTCCCGAAGGTTGTTTCGGGCATCCGCGAGGAGATTAAATCTCTCGGCGGAAGCGTATATTTTGAAACTACACTCACGAAAATTCATACTCTCAAAGGAAAACTCTCCGCTGTCTCCTGTCGCACTAAGGACGGCGAGATAACATTTGAAACAGAAAATGTTATCCTTGCCGTCGGCCACTCTGCCCGGGATGTTTTTGAGCTTCTTCTTGAAGCAGGTGTAACAATGGTTCAGAAGCCGTTTTCAATCGGCGTCCGCATTGAACATCTGAGAAGCGATATTGATAAGTGTCGCTACGGTGATTTTGCAGGGCATCCGGCTCTCGGTGCAGCAGATTATAAGCTTTCAAACAAGCTGACAAACGGCAGAGCTGTATATACATTCTGCATGTGCCCGGGCGGTGAGGTTATAAATGCTTCAAGCGAAGAGGGCGGGCTTGTGACAAACGGAATGAGCCTTTTTGCAAGAAATAAGGAAAACTCGAACAGCGCCTTGCTCGTAAGCGTCGGCCCCGAGGACTTTGGCGGACAGTCTCCGCTTGCCGGAGTTTCTATGCAAAGAAAAATTGAGCAGGCAGCTTTTGCTCTCGGAGGCGGAAATTACCGCGCCCCGGCACAGACGGTCGAAGGCTTTTTGACGGGAAGAAGGACCGGCTTCTCAAAGGTTTCTCCTTCTTTTCTGCCCGGAGTCTGCGAATGTAACATTTCTGAGCTCTTTCCCGACTATATTACCGAATCTCTCCGTTCAGGGCTTTCGGGCTTTTCCCGCCTTATCCCTGCCTTCCGTGACAGAGAAGCCGTGCTTACCGCACCGGAAACGCGCTCATCCTCACCCGTCCGCATATGCAGGAACGAGGAAATGGTTTCATCTCTTCCCGGTCTTTATCCGTGCGGTGAGGGAGCAGGCTATGCCGGCGGAATCCTCTCCTCGGCGGTTGACGGCATCCGTGTTGCGGAAGCCTTATTAAAATTATAGAAAGAAGCATCCATATGACAACCACGGTACAAAAGAAAAACAAATTCAGGCTCCTTCCTTTTATAAAACAGAACGCGGTTATGTTCATCGCGCTCATCGCCGCAGTCATAACCTGCTTTTTTGTCCCTCCCGACCGCGAATATCTCGGGTATTTTGACTTCAAGACGCTCACCTGCCTGTTTTGCGTGCTTGCCGTGGTGTGTGCCCTTCGCAACATCTGCTTTTTCTATGTGCTGGCACAGAGAGTTGTCGTTCTTTTCAAAAATGCGAGAATAAGCATTCTTGCTCTTGTCTATATCACATTTATAGGTTCTATGCTCATTGCCAACGATATGGCGCTTCTGACCTTTCTTCCTCTGGGATACTTTGTCCTTACAGAAACGGGCAAGGAAAAATACATGGCGTTCACCTTTATTATGCAGAATATTTCCGCAAACCTCGGCGGTATGCTCACTCCTTTCGGAAATCCGCAAAATCTCTATCTTTACACGAAATTCAATATTCCGAACCTTGAGTTTATGGAAATTATGCTTTTTCCATTTATTCTTTCGATTGCACTCATAACACTCTGTTGTTTTATTTTTGTCAAGCCCGAAAAGCTTACTCTCATGAGTAACGACATTGTTCTCGACCGCAAAAAGACGGTGTTTTATCTGCTGCTTTTCGCACTTTCGATTGCAATTGTTTTCCGTGGTATCCCTTACTACATCGGACTTGTGGTTATTCCTCTTTTTCTTATGTATGTTGACCGTTCAGCACTCCGCGCGGTTGACTATCCGCTTCTGCTCACATTTGTTTTCTTTTTTATATTTGCAGGAAATATGGCAAGAATTGATATTGTCCACAAAATTTTCTCTCATCTCCTTGAGAAAAATACTCTTGTTTTTTCAATCCTTTCCTGTCAGTTTATAAGCAATGTCCCCTCGGCAATCCTGCTCTCGCAGTTTACGGAAGATTATGCAAGCCTTCTCCGCGGCGTCAATATCGGTGGTGTGGGAACTCTCATCTCCTCTCTTGCAAGCCTTATAACATTCAGAACGTATGTGCATCACAACCCCGGAAAAGCTAAAAGCTATATAATAAAATTTTCGCTCTTTAATTTTGGCTTTCTCATTTTTCTTACCTTTGCAATGCTTATATTTTAACAAAAGGAGGTCTGGTCGTTATGGAGAAATTCAAAATACACGCACCCTATTCCCCGACAGGCGACCAGCCTGCCGCCATTGAAGCACTCTCTCGCGGAATCGAAATGGGGCTTTCGGAGCAGACGCTTCTGGGTGTTACAGGCTCCGGAAAAACCTTTACCATGGCAAACATTATTGAGCGCGTGCAAAAGCCTACGCTCGTGCTTGCGCACAACAAAACCCTTGCTGCGCAGCTTTGCTCTGAGCTCCGTGCTTTTTTTCCGGACAACGCAGTTGAATATTTTGTTTCGTATTTTGACTATTATCAGCCTGAGGCCTATATTCCTCATACCGACACGTATATAGAGAAGGACTCCTCAACAAACGAAGAAATCGACCGCCTCCGCCACAGCGCAACAGCCTCTCTCGGCGAGCGGCGCGATGTTATAATAGTTGCGAGCGTTTCGTGTATCTACGGTCTCGGCGACCCCATAGATTATTCAAGCATGGTAATCTCTCTCCGCCCCGGTATGACAAAGGAGCGCGATGATGTTATCCGCAAGCTCGTTGAAATCCGCTACGAGCGAAACGACGTTGCCTTTGAGCGAAACAAGTTCCGTGTTCGCGGCGACACTGTTGAAATTTTCCCTGTCTACTCAAACGATTCTGCCATTCGTGTTGAATTTTTCGGCGATGAGGTTGACAGAATTTCTGAAATCAATGTTGTTACAGGCTCGGTTAAGCGCGAGCTTTCTCATGTTGCAATTTACCCCGCATCCCATTATGTTTCTACTCCCGAAAAAATGGCAAAGGCGTGCAACGAGATAATAGATGAGATGGAAGCGTGCGTCAGGGAATTTGAAAATGACGGTAAGCTCCTCGAAGCACAAAGGCTTCGCCAGCGCACAGAATATGACGTTGAAATGATGGAGGAGCTTGGATATTGCAACGGAATAGAAAACTATTCGAGAATAATAAGCAGCAGAAAGCCCGGAAGCCCTCCGTTTACGCTTATGGACTACTTCCCCGATGATTTCCTTCTCATAGTTGACGAGTCCCATGTGACACTTCCGCAGGTGCGCGGAATGTATGCCGGCGACCGCGCGAGAAAGGAAACGCTTGTAAAGTACGGCTTCCGCCTGCCGAGCGCATTTGACAACAGGCCCCTAAATTTTGCTGAATTTGAAGACCATATCAATCAGGTTATCTATGTTTCTGCAACCCCCGGTGAATACGAGAGAGAGCGCTCAGCCCAGATTGCCGAGCAACTCATCCGCCCGACCGGACTTCTCGACCCGGAAATTGATATTCGCCCGACCGAAGGGCAGATAGACGACCTTATAGGTGAAATCAATGCGCGGCTTGAAGCTCGCGAGCGTATTCTTGTTACTACTCTTACTAAAAAAATGGCAGAGGACCTCACCGCATATCTTGAACAGGCCGGAATAAAGGTCAAGTATCTTCACCACAATGTTGAAACGATAGAGAGAATGGAGATAATCCGCGATTTGCG
>JAZRPO010000038.1:0-7132 GCA_045649265.1 Eubacteriales bacterium | reverse complement strand
AAGAGTAGGTCGGGAGAAATGAAGATGGCGATTGCATTTGAAAAGCCAATTGTAAGAACATTTGATATTTCTGTATTTGAGGATGAAAAAGAATATCGCAAGGCTTATTCTGCTGTGAGTATGCAGAGGAGGAAAAAAGTTGATTCTTGTCGCTTTAAAAAGGATAAGTGGCTTTCTCTTGCGGCAGGACTACTGCTTGAGAACGGGATTGCGGAGCTTGGAATAGAAAACTATACTATTAAATACAATGAGAATGGAAAGCCTTATCTTGACGGAGTTGAGAGCGTGTTTTTTAATCTCTCTCATAGCGGAAGATATGCTGCTTGTGCCATTTATAACAGAGAAATCGGGATTGATATTCAGGAAATAAAAGCAGTTTCTCAGAAATTAATCAGAAAAGTTGCAACGGATAAAGAGTTATCGTTTTTGATGTCGCTTTCTGAGAAGGAGCGAATCGAGCAGTTTGTGAGGCTCTGGACCATAAAAGAAAGCTATGTAAAATATATAGGGGTAAGCATCGGGAGTATATTGCAAAGCCTTGAAGCTTCGTTTGATGGTGGAATACAAATTGAGAGCAATGGTGAAAAAGTATCCGTTGTCTTTGAAGAATATGACATTTTTGGATATAAAATGACATTGTGTTATTGACTAATGCTGAAAAAGGTATATAATAGAACCAGTTATTTTAAATTTAGGGGGATTATTTTATGGTATCAACAATCTCATTGCTAGGTATAGTTTTGGGGCTGGTTTTATTGATTGTTCTGGCATATAAAGGCCATTCAATTATATGGGTTGCACCTGTCTGCGCTGCAGTTGTTGCAGTTATGGGTGGGCTTAACATTCTCGACACGTACCTTTCAGATTATATTTCAGGGACGGCCGCATATGTTGCTTCGTGGTTCCCGGCATTCTTTCTTGGTGCTGTTTACGGAAAGATTATGGATAGCACGGGCTCTGCCCGCTCGCTTGCGAATAAGCTCGTTTCTCTTATCGGACCGAAGTTCGCAGTACTTGCAGTTATCATCCCGTGCCTTCTTATGACGTATGGGGGAATTTCGCTGTTCGTTGTTGTTTTTGTTATCTATCCGATGGGATATGCAATATACAGAGAAGCTGACCTTCCGAGAACTCTTCTTCCGGGCGCTATTGCATTCGGCGCTTTTGGAATAACCATGACTACCGTTCCGGGAACTCCGCAGATTCAGAATATCATCCCGACTACATATTACGGAACAACAGCTGCTGCAGCCCCGCTCATGAGCATTGTTGGTGTGATTTTAATAGCGGTTCCCGGATATCTCTACCTTGAATGGAGAGTAAGACAGGCAAGGAAAAACGGCCTGCATTTCGAGGAGGACCCGAAGCATAAAGAGAGCAATATCGATATGGAAAAGCTTCCGAAATGGCATTGGCTCTGTGGGCTTGTTCCGCTCGTTGTGGTTGTTTTGCTTCTCAACGTTCTTCCGAATATTCTCAAAAATTACGGCATAGAGTTGACAGCGGCAGAGGCGATTATCGTGGCACTTATAGGCGGAATTGCGACAGTCATCCTTATGAACATCCGCCAGTTCAAGACCATTATGCCTGCTGTAAATGAAGGTGCAAACGGTTCACTCGGCGCGATTATGAATACTGCGTGTGCAGTCGGTTTCGGATCTGTGGTTAAGGTCGTTCCAGGATTTGAAGTTTTAAAAAATGCCATGCTGAATATGCCGGGCTCAATCCTTTTCTCAGAAGCTGTTGCGGTTAACACGTTGGCAGGAGCGACCGGCTCTGCATCAGGCGGAATGTCTATTGCGCTTGAAGCTCTCGCTCCGCAGTATTTAGCTAAGGCAGCTGAGCTTGGAATAAGCCCTGAGCTTTTGCATCGCATAGCATCAATGGCATCGGGAGGGCTTGATACGTTGCCGCATAATGGTGCTGTGCTTACACTTCTGGCGGTTTCAAATTGCACTCACAAGGAATCCTACTGGGATATTTGTGTTACATCGTGCATTATTCCTGTGGTTGCATCGATTCTCCTGAGTTTGGTTTGGGGACTGGTAATTTAAAAAAGCGAGAGGCACTTGAAAGAATTCTTTCAAGTGCCTCTGTTAAATTAAAACAGATTCTTACTTATTAGATAGATAATGTCTGGTTTTGTCAGAATTTACATTAAATTAAACAATAATAATTTGTTGACTAAATGTAAAAAAAATGTTACAATTATTAAAAAATAGTACAAAAAGCTTCGCGATGAGGTATTTAGTCGAGAAACCATGATATTTGAGCAGTATTCGTTATAGGTACGCACTTCAATAAAAGGTTGGTGAGAGGATTTCTGTTTTTTAATGGAAATGTTATTATGTTAAAGAGATTGTTGAGAAGCAAATTCAGGAGATTTTTGTTAATAGGTTTTGATTTATTCTGCTTTCTGGGGATAGCGGCAGTTTCTTATGCATTTTATCTGACCAAGCTCTATCAGCCGCTAGCAAGCTACAAGCCCTTTATCATGCATATGGTTGTCGCAGTTGCCTGCTTGTTCAGTGTCAGGTTTCTTTTTCGTATATACAATAACGTATGGAGATATACAAGCACAGGGGCATATCTGAAGCTTATTCTGGCGGATTTTACAGCCTTCGTTTTTGCAAGTGGTTTTAGTCATCTGTTGTGCCATTATTCTTTTAGTAATTACTGTATAGAAATATGGTACCTTGTTATGATTATCTCAACAAATTTGATTTTAGATATAGCTGCCCGTTTGACATACAGAATTTTATATAAGCGTTACAGATACAAGAGAGATACAGCAATAGTTGAGGATTCTAAAGTTAGAATTGCGATTGTCGGAGCAGGTCAGCTCGGAGCATATCTCGCAAATGAGCTTCGGGGTACTCCGGGGTCAAGATATGTTCCAATCTGTTTTGTGGATGTTGACAGAACAAAAGTCGGATGCTCTGTTGCCGGTATCCCGGTATATGGAAACAGCGATATAAAAAGTATCATTGAAAAGTTTAAGATTTCAGAGTTTGTTATCGCAATAAGTAATGTTGATGCGCATAAAAACGAACGGCTCTGGAAGGAATATACAAGCTATGGTTGCAAGGTCAAGATTTATGATTCTCCTTTTCAGGAGGATTCCGGTGGAGATAATAAAAAGAAAAGGATTATCAGAGATTTTTCAATAGAAGACCTTTTGTTCCGTCAGCCGATTTCGGTTAGCCAGAAAGAAAACTTTGAGAAGTATCAAGACAAAACTATTCTCGTCACAGGTGGCGGAGGTTCAATAGGCAGCGAGCTTTGTCGCCAGCTTGCAAAGTGTCAACCCAAACAGCTCGTCATATTCGACGTTTATGAAAACAACGCATATGATATTCAGCAAGAGCTTAAGTATAAGTATGGCGCGGACCTCAATTTTGCTGTTGAAATAGGCTCGATAAGAGAAAGAGAGCGTTTGGAAGCAGTATTCAAGAAATACAACCCGAACATCGTTTTTCACGCTGCAGCGCATAAGCACGTTCCGCTTATGGAGCATAACCCGAGCGAGGCTGTTAAGAATAATGTAATAGGTACATATAATGCAGCAGATTTGGCAGAAAAGTATAACGTAGAGAAGTTTATTCTCATATCAACGGACAAGGCAGTAAACCCCACTAATGTTATGGGTGCAACAAAACGAATTTGCGAAATGATTATCCAGAGCAGAGGTGACAGCAAGACGAGCTTTGCAGCTGTCAGATTTGGGAACGTGCTTGGGTCAAACGGGAGCGTAATCCCGCTGTTTAAGAAGCAGATAGCCGCAGGCGGCCCTGTAACAATAACTGACAAACGAATTATAAGATACTTTATGACCATTCCGGAAGCAAGCCAGCTTGTTATGCTTGCGGGGACAAAGGCTAAGGCCGGAGAGCTTTTCATCCTTGATATGGGACAGCCTGTAAGGATTTACGACCTCGCCGTTAATATGATAAAGCTTATGGGATATAGCCTCGGCGATATTGAAATTCAGGAAATAGGCCTCAGACCGGGCGAGAAGCTTTTTGAGGAGCTTCTTATAAAGGGAGAGAGCGTGACCAAAACCGATAATGATATGATTTTCATTGAAAAGGATTCGGCATATTCACGTGACGAGATTGATGCAAAGCTCGAGGAGATTTATGCGGCACTTGCCAAGGGTGGCGAAGATGAAAATGCAGAAGCTGTAAAAGCTGCAATTAAGAAAGTAGTTCCGACATACTTTGAACCTGAGAAGATAAACAACGAAGTTTGTGAAGTATAACAAGATAAAAAAAGTCAGTGGCAAAAACCACTGACTTTTTTATCTTTATTTAGTCATTAACGTAGGGGAGAAGCGCAATGTGACGAGCACGCTTGATGGCTTCAGTAACCTGACGCTGATGAGCAGCACAAACACCTGTCATTCTGCGGGGAAGAATCTTTCCGCGCTCAGATGTAAATCTGCGAAGACGACCTGCGTCCTTGTAATCAATATAGCTAACCTTATCTGCACAGAAGGGGCAAACCTTCTTGCGCTTATGGTTCTTAGGATTTTTATCCATTGAAAGGACCTCCTTTATTCAAAATTTAGAATGGAAGTTCTCCGTCATCTCCAACAAGCTCTTCAAAGTCAGAAGCAGAGGAAACGGAGCTTAGACCGCCCATAGACGGAGCAGACATATCCGGAGCAAATGAAGGAGCTTGTGCGGACGAGGAATCACGTTTTGAATCTGCGAAGAAAACCTCATCTGCCACAACTTCGCACGCTGTACGGTTGTTGCCGTCACGGTCTTTGTAGGAGCGAACCTGAAGCCTGCCGCTTACTGCAACAAGCTGACCTTTTGAAAACCACTTTGAAACAAATTCCGCAGTGCCTCTCCATGCGACAATATTGATAAAATCAACATTCTGCTGTGAATCATCACGGCGGGAAAAGCCGCGGTCAACAGCGAGAGAGAAGGTAGCAACCGGAATATCTGCCTGAGTGTGGCGAAGTTCAGGGTCGCGGGTAAGTCTGCCCATAAGTATAACTTTGTTCAACATACGGACTAACCTCCTTAAGCAATGTCATCTTTGCAGATGATGATTGAGCGCATAATGCCTTCTGTAATCTTGAAGACACGGTCAAGCTCTGCCGGGAAAGACGGAACGCACTCAAAATCAAGGAGCACATAATATCCCTCGTTCATGTCGTTTATCGGGTATGCAAACCTGCGCTTGCCCCATTCGTCGACATTGACAAGAGTGCCGTTGTTCTCAACGAGAGCCTTGAACTTTGCTACCAATTCAGCGATAGCCTCTTCCGGAAGCTGGGAATTGATAATGAAAACTGATTCGTACTTTGCGGTTACCTTTGCCATTTTTAACACCTCCTTTTGGACTTATGGCCCCCAACCTCGTTATTGGGAGCAAGGATGGGAGAATTGCATATGCGCAAAACTCCGCAAAATAATATTATACATATTTTGGCGGAAATGTCAACTCAGAAAACAAAAAAACTTGAAAAAACAAGGGCAATTTGGTATAATAAACAAAATTTAATTATGTTTGGAGGATAACCATGAATAAAACCTCTCGTATTGCCAGAACTGCCCTTATTGCTGCGGCATACGCAATGCTGACCTTGGCATTTCCGCCACTTTCGTATGGTCCTATCCAGCTTCGCATAAGTGAAGCTATGTGCGTTCTTCCTTTTTTTATGTCGGAGGCGGTTGTAGGATTAACCCTTGGCTGTTTTATTGCAAATCTTGTCGGTTCAGCTTTGCCATGGGATATTCTGATAGGAACCGCAGCCACCCTTATCGCTTCTTATATAGCATCGAGGATCAAGAGCAAGTGGCTTTTGCCGATGCCGGCAGTCGCAATAAATGCAGTGTTTATCGGTGTGATGCTCACGTATATGATTATGCCGGGTATGGAGGCTTTGCCACTGTGGTATAATATTCTGACGGTTGGCGCCGGTCAGGTGGCTGCTTGTTACGGATTAGGGATTCCCTTGTTTGGGATTATAAAAAAACTGGCGGATAAAAATCAGAATATGGAGGAAAAGAAAAAATGAAAAAGATTTTGTTGCTTATTATATCAATATCATTTGTTTTTTCGATTTCTGCATGCGGAAAAAAAGGATATATGTCAGGGGATGAAAAAAACTTTAAAGTAATAACAACATTTTATCCCGTTTATGTGACCACGCTTAATATTATGGATGGAGCAGACAATGTTTCGCTTACGAACATGACCGAAACCGACTATGGCTGCATGCATGACTATGCACTTACAGCAAAGGATATGAAAGAGCTCTATGGTGCTGAGCTCTTTATTGCAAGCGGAATGAATATGGAAACCTTTATTGAGAAGCATACACTCGGTATTCCAAGTCTTGAGGTTTTAAACAGCGGGGAAGACGTTCCCGAAGTGTTAAAAGGAGAAAACGGATATAATTCTCACTATTGGATGAATATAGACAACGCGATAAACCAATGTGACAAAATAGCGGATGCTCTTATAAAGCTCAATCCGGAGAATGCGGAGATTTATGAGAACAATGCGGTAAAGTATAAAGAAAAACTCAATGCTCTCATTGCAGAGACAGAAGACAGATTCAGCAAAATAAACAAGCAGGATATGGTCGTTTTCGGAGATTCATTTGATTACTTTGCAGAGCAGTTCGGGTTTAATATTATAAAGATTTCTTCTTGGCATGATGGAACGTCAGCATCTCCGAAAGAAATTGCAGAAGTAACAGAGTATATGAACAAGAATGATATTAACAAAGTATATATTGAGAAGAGCGACCCGGACAGAGTGGCGCTTAGAGCAGTAAAACGAGAAACAGGCTGCGAGGTAGTTGAGTTCGATGCTGCAATAAGCGGAGAGATTAACAAGGATACAAAAAATGCGTATATCAATGCGATATATCATAATGTACATGCCATTGAAGAGAATATGGGTAAAAAGTTTGTAGCAAATTAACAAAAAATATTAAAAAGCAGCACAATGCTTTATGCATTGTGATAATTTTTGTATATAAGGTTGACAATGTTGTAAAAAAAGTGATAGAATGATATTCTCAATTATAATGCGGAAAATTACGCTATTGCATTTTTATTCTAAGTCATTTAATTGAAAAAATCAATAAATATCGGCAAAAAAC
>JAZRPO010000037.1:0-11136 GCA_045649265.1 Eubacteriales bacterium | reverse complement strand
ATTGCAGCGCATACTATGTCGCTTCCACTTTCAGCATATCCCGAATGGCCCGAAACATCGAACCCTACGGTGGTATCACCGTTCTTAATCAACTTAACAGTTGTCATTAGACGCTGATCTTTTCGATCTGAAGCTTTGTGTAGGGCTGTCTGTGACCCTGACGACGACGGTAGTTCTTCTTAGCCTTGAACTTGAAGACCATGATCTTCTTGCCCTTGCCGTTCTTCAGGACCTTAGCAGTAACCTTAGCGCCCTCAACATTCGGAGCACCGACAGTTACGTTATCGCCGTCGATTGTCATAAGTACGTTGTCAAACTCTACTGTTTCGCTCTCAGTGTTGAGAAGCTCAACATAGATAACATCGCCCTCAGAAACCTTGTACTGCTTTCCGCCTGTAACGAAAATTGCCTGCATATTGTTGCACCTCTCTCTCCTTTTTTAGAGTCTCGCTCTTGTAGGTGTTGCGTTGCAAACTTATAAACCCACTCAATGCGGCTTAAACATTATAACACTGTGATCGTCCATTGTCAAGCGTTTCTTTCACTTTTTCTGTTTATCTGAACTCGCGCATTTTGTCATCAAGCACGTTCTTCCGACAAAATTCAGCAAAATCAGGATTAAGCTCAGGAAGGTATTTTTCAATCGCCCTCACGATATACTCCGGATTGAGGGTGGTATTTCCCGAAGCCAGAACTGCATTTATAAACAGGCAGTTTTCTAACCTCGAAACCTCTGCAGACTTTATCATTGGCGCGATGTCGGTTTCAGTTTCTCCACGTTTGCTCTTCTTGACCACGATAATTTCATTGCTGTCTAAAAAGTTCTGAACCTTACCTGCCGCATCATCAGAAATCCCATTATCATATTCAAGGGATATTTCATACTCCGAATATGCAATATCGCGGACAGGTCTGCCATCCTCATATGCAGAAACGGCAACTATGCCCTCGGGAAGCGCTTTGTTCATACGAAGCACTATCTCCTCGCACTGCATATCATCAAGCACCACCATATCGAGAAACTCACATTCTCCGCTATACCCGAGAGAAAGCGGAAGCGCTATCGATATGTACGGATGAGGATTAAAGCCCTCTGTATGCTTGACAGCAATGCCTGCACGCTTTAACGCCCTTTGGAAAGTTCGCATTATATCAAGGTGCGATATATAAATCGAGCGTGAAAGCTTTTTATACATCACTCTTATCTTACGCATCGCACTCACCTCCGCAAAGGAGCTTCGAAGCGCCGCAGCCCAAGCATTTTTCTCTGCAATTCGGTGATGTCTCCGAACGATATGCCTTTTCTCTTTCACAAGCAAGAAATTTCTTCGAAACGCCTGTTGAGATATGATCCCAAGGCAAAATTTCATTCTTATCTCTTTCGCGGGTTGCGTAGAAAGCGGGGTCGATTCCACATTCCTCAAATGCAGAAAGCCACAAATCAAGCGAAAAATGTTCTGCCCAGCCATCAAGCCGCGCTCCCTTTCGCCACGCCGCTTCTATAACACGCCCGACACGGCGGTCGCCTCTTGCAAAAGCCGCTTCAAGGAAGCTGACATCCGGCTCGTGCCAGTTGTATGTTATCGCCTTTGCTGTTATCGCCTCGCGCAAAAGCGCCGCCTTGCGACAAAACTCCTCACGGGTATTCTGTGCTTCCCACTGGAACGGGGTATGAGGCTTCGGGACAAAGCAAGCCGCACTGACAGTTATTTTTACACCGCGTTTTTTGTTCGTAGCGTGTGTCTTCCAGAGATAGAGAATTTTTTGCGAAAGCTCGGCTATTCCTTTTATATCCTCGTCGGTTTCCGTCGGAAGCCCTATCATAAAGTAGAGCTTAACAGAACTTCTGCCGTTTTCAAATGCAATTCTGCACGCATTTAAAATTTCTTCTTCTCCAAGGTTTTTATTTATGGCATCGCGAAGTCGCTTACTGCCAGCCTCGGGTGCAAATGTAAGCCCGCCGCTTCTCACCTTCTGAATTCTCTGCATGAGATCAACGGAAAAGTTATCTGCACGAAGAGACGGAAGTTGCAGGCTGATGCTTCTTGGCTCGCACCAATCGAGAAGCCCGTCTGCAAGAGCCGGCAACTCTTTATAATCGCTCGTTGAAAGAGATGCAAGCGAAATCTCCTCATAACCTGACTCCTCGCACATATCTTTCCCGTGTTCAATAAGCGTTTCCGCACGTTTTGCACGTACAGGGCGATAGGCATATCCCGCCTGGCAAAAACGACACCCTCGGATGCAACCTCTGAAAACTTCAAGAGATACACGGTCATGCACTATCTCGGTTGACGGAACAATAACCTTTTTCGGTACATATACGGAATCAAAGTCTTCTATGATCCTCTTGACTACAACTTCAGGCGCGCCGTCGTTTGCCTGAATTGATGCAACCGTTCCGTCTTCGTTATACTCAACGTCATATAACGATGGAATGTATAATCCTTTTATATTAACTGCAAGCTTTAAGAATTCTTTTTTTGTTTTTCCCTCTGCTTTGCATTTTTTGTAGAGGTTGCAAAGCTCCAAAACCTGTTCCTCGCCCTCGCCAATGTTGAAAACATCGATAAAATCAGCAAGCGGCTCGGGGTTATAGGTGCACGGACCTCCTGCGACAACCAAAGGCTCGTCGTCTCCGCGCTCTTCACGGCGCAATGTTATTCCGCCAAGGTCCAGCATGTTTAAAACCGCAGAATAAGACATTTCATATTGCAAAGTAAAGCCTACAATATCAAAATCGCAAATAGGATCCCCACTTTCAAGCGCAAAGAGCTTTGTACCGTTTTTGCGGAGTTCATCCTCCATATCGGTCCACGGAGCAAAAACACGCTCACACCAAATATCCTTTTGCTCGTTCATGATTCCGTACAATATGCGAAGCCCCATATGAGACATGCCTATTTCGTAAATATCCGGAAAACATAAGGCAAAGCGAAGGGAAACTTCTTCTTTAGTTTTTACAACTGCATTATATTCTCCACCTGTATATCTTGCCGGCTTCTGAACAGATGCGAGAATTCTTTTGTTTATGCCGTTCATACTTCTTTTCCTTTCAAAAATCTATACTTATTGTATCACAATAAAGCATAAAAAGGCAATAAAAAAAGGCTTTCTTACGAAAGCCTTTTTCCGGTTATTACTGATTTTCTTCCTGGCGCATCTTTGCAAAGCAATCACTGCAATAAACAGGACGGTCAGTCTTCGGTTCAAACGGAACCTTTGCTTCTCCGCCGCAGCTTGCGCATGTAGCAGTGAAGTACTCTCTCGGGCCACGGCTAGCAGCCTTGCGAGCGTCGCGGCAAGCCTTGCAGCGCTGCGGCTCGTTCATAAAGCCACGCTCTGCATAGAATTCCTGCTCACCAGCTGTGAACACAAATTCTGCTCCGCATTCTTTGCATGTTAATGTCTTGTCTTCGTACATTTTGATACCCTCTCTTTGACTTAAGACTTGCCCCAGGACGGACTTCCACCGACACCTCAATTTTGCGCTCTGAATGATTTAAGCTACTTGGGCATTGTAAAATATATTGCTACACAGGAGTTCCCCCTGATGTTGCCTGGAATTAAATACGAAATTGCAAAAGCTTTTTGCGAATTCTCTGGACTGCATTGTCAACAGATTTCGGAGTTTTTGACAGCTTTTCTGATATCTCTGCATAAGAAAGCCCATCAAGATAAAGCCTAAGGACCTTTCTTTCAAGCTTCGAAAGCTGCTCTGAAACATTTTTCAAGAGCTCTGCATATGCCTCACGGTTAATTATATCATCAGCCGGGTCAGGCGCTGCACCTTGAAAACTATTTTCATCTGAGAACATAGCTTCAATAGAGACGTAGTTATTAAGCGGAGAGTTCTTCCCTCGCATGGAGTTTCTGATTGCAGAATAAACGCGGTTGCGAATACACATCGCAGCAAAGGTGCGAAAGGCGACATCCTTTGTAGAATCAAACTCAGAAATCGCACGGACAACCCCTATCATCCCCTCCTGAATGAGATCTTCAAAATCTCCACCAACAAGGAAGTATGAGCGCGCAAAACCTCTGACATATGCCATATATCGAAGAAGCAGCGTCTCCTCCGCAGCGGAATCCCCCGCCCGAATTTTCAAGACCAATTCTTCGTCAGTAAAGCAATCAAAACAACTCAAGCTATGAACCACCAGTTTGATGTAGTATCACTTTGTATTATAAACAAGTTCTTTTTGGTTGTCAAGTAAAAAATATACTTTTTCCGATAAAGTTTCAGGCCATATTCCGCTTCTTCGGCAAATTTTGCCATTTTACGCCACTTTTTGTTAGTGTTTTTTACAGCTCGAGCTGACCTTCAAAAGGGATCCCGAGATGGTCATATGCTTTTTTAGTTGTACATCTTCCACGCGGAGTTCTGCTCAAAAACCCGAACTGCATAAGATACGGCTCGACAACATCTTCGATGGTTATCGCTTCCTCACCTATTGTCGCGGCAAGAGTATCAAGTCCGACAGGACCTCCGCCAAAATTATATATAATGCTTTCAAGAACCCGTCTGTCGGTAACATCGAGGCCTATGTCGTCAATTTCAAGCGCATCAAGTGCCATATCCGCTACCTTCTGAGTTATCTCGCCATCTGCACGAACTTCAGCAAAATCACGGACGCGTTTTAGAATTCTGTTTGCAATTCGGGGAGTCCCACGGCTTCTTTTCGCGATTTCCGCAGCTCCCGAATTGTCAATACGTATTCCTAATATATCTGAGCTTCGCTTTATAATTTCTTTCAGCTCTTCCGGTGTATAGAGTTCAAGCCGCATAATGACTCCGAACCGGTCACGAAGCGGAGAGGTTAGCTGACCTGCCCGAGTTGTTGCTCCGATGAGCGTAAACTTGTGTAATCCCAGCCTTACGCTTCTTGCAGAGGGCCCTTTTCCTATTATTATGTCAAGAGCATAATCCTCCATCGCAGGATAAAGGATTTCTTCTATGTTTTTATTCAGCCTGTGAATTTCATCTATAAACAAAATGTCGTTTTCATTAAGGCTTGTCAAAAGCGCTGCAAGGTCACCTGTTTTTTCTATTGCAGGTCCTGAGGTTGTTCTTATGTTAACTCCCATCTCGTTTGCAATTATTGTGGCAAGTGTTGTTTTGCCAAGCCCCGGGGGACCATATAAAAGAACATGGTCAAGCGATTCCCCACGGGCACGCGCAGCTTTTATATATACTTCAAGCTTTTCCTTCACCTTATCCTGCCCGGCATATTCTGACAGACTTTTGGGGCGAAGGCTATTTTCATTATCATCGCGGTTTGTGAGCATGGAGGACACCATACGCTCCTCTTCCGCATATTCAGATGGAGATGGGCTGTTAAATTCAATACTCATTGTTTATCCCCCTATCTATCTCATAAGCCTCGAAAGAGCAAGCTTAATAATATCTTCCGTGCTCATTCCGGAAAGGTCTGAGCCTTTGAGAGCTGCTGAAATTTCATCTCTGCCATATCCGAGAGCAGAAAGTGCCGCTGATGCCTCAGCCTCAACGCCTGATGCCGCAAGATTCGGCGCTTCGAATGATATGTTTTTTACATCAATGCCGGTTTTTGAAACCTTATCACGAAGTTCAAGCATTATCCTGCTTGCAAGCTTTTTCCCAACACCGGTTGCCGCGAGAATCGGCTTTTCGTCGCCTGTGGTAACAGCAAGAACGAGGCTTTTCGGCTCCGCCGCCGAAAGAATGGAAAGTGCAACCTTCGGCCCCACTCCCGAAATTGAGACAAGAAGCCTAAACATTTCAAGCTCCTCGCGGTCATAAAAAGCAAAAAGCTCAAGCGCATCCTCACGGACATTAAGATGTGTATAAACTTTCGCATCAGAACCGATACTCAAGCTTGACAGCGTGTTTAAGGATGCGTTGCAGCCGAACCCGACTCCGCCGACATCTATAACTACGAAACCGTTACCGATTTCTGCCACTTTTCCACTAAGGTAATTAAACATGCTTTTCTTACCCCCAAAATCACAAATTCATCAGCAGGTTTCCGATACTGTTCGCATGGCAAAGAGCTATCGCAAGTGCATCTGCCGCATCATCGGGGTGCGGAATCTTAGATAGCCCGAGAAGCCTTTTTGTCATATCCATAACCTGCTGTTTTTCAGCTCTGCCATAGCCTACAACAGAAATCTTAACCTGCAAAGGTGTATACTCATAGACCTTTACACCGCATTTGACACATGCGAGAATTATAACACCTCTCGCCTGGCTTACGTTAATTGCAGTTTTTTCGTTTGTATTGAAATAGAGCTTTTCAATCGCCACATGGTCAGGCTTAAAGGTCCTTAAAAGCTCACACATATTGTCGTATATTTCCGCGAGCCTGTGTTCAATCGGGATTCCGGCCTCAGTACGAATGGCTCCGTAGGAAATTGGCTTTGTTCCGTTTGTGTCAATAACCCCATAACCAACAATGGCATAGCCGGGATCTATTCCGAGAATGAGCATCAACCTCTCCCCTTTTTCTTTCCTATTCTGCTCTCAAACGGGCGAGCAGCCGAAGGAGCTTTTCTTTTCGTTCCGCTTTCCTTGTCAGGCCGTATAAGGCATCTCTTTGCATGGCCGATAAGGTCCTCTCTCCCGGCTTTTACAAGAGCCTCTTTTACAAGCGCTCGACATTCGGGTCGCCGCCATTGAAGAAGAGCCCTCTGCATTGCCTTTTCTTTCTTATCCTTTGGCACATAGACTTTTTCCATCGTAATCGGGTCAATACCCGTATAATACATACAAGTAGCAACAGTCCCCGGAGTGGGATAAAAATCCTGAACCTGCTCAGGCATATGGCCTATGCTGTTTAAATACTCCGCAAGCTCAACTGCATTCCGAAGCGTACAGCCCGGATGGGATGAGATAAAATACGGAACAAGAAACTGGTTTTTATTATAATGAGCATCGAGCTCAAAAAATTTCTTGTAAAATCTTCTGTAAACATCGAAGCGAGGTTTCCCCATATATTTGAGAACACTGTCGCACGAATGCTCAGGTGCAACTTTAAGCTGGCCGCTTACGTGATGACAGACAAGCTCACGGAAGAATTCATCGGATTTGTCTGCCATAACATAGTCAAACCGCACTCCCGAGCGTATAAAAACCTTTTTGACCTTCGGAAGCTCACGGAGCTTTCTCAGAAGCGAAACATAATCAAAGTGGTCAACTTTAAGGTTTTTGCACGGAGTCGGAGAAAGGCAGTTTCTTTTGCACATTCCCCTCTCCTTCTGTCCTTCACAAGATGGGCTTCTGAAATTCGCAGTAGGCCCTCCGACATCGTGGATATATCCTTTAAAATCAGGCATTCCGGTAAGCTTTTTTGCCTCTTCAATAACAGACTCATGGCTTCGCACACTTATCATTCGCCCCTGATGGAATGCAAGAGAACAGAAGTTGCAACCGCCAAAGCAACCGCGATTGTGGATAATTGAAAACTTAACCTCTTCAATCGCAGAAACTCCACCGAGCTTTTCGTATGACGGGTGATAATCCCTCATATAATCAAGACCGTAAACATGGTCAAAACGCTCGGTCGTTATGGGGTATTGCGGAGGCGTCTGAACTACGAAAACATCGCCGTGCTTCTGCACAACTGCACGCCCGCGGACAGAATCCTGCTCTTCCTGCTGGGTCTTTGCAGCAATCGCATATTTTCTTTTATCCTTTGCTACCTCATCAAACGATGGCACTGTTACAAAAGGGTATATGCAATCGTCAAGCGTGTCGGATTTATAAACCGTGCCGCGTATGTTTTTAATCTCAGAAACAGGAACTCCTGCCGCCAGGCTGTCAGCAAGCTGAACTATGGTGTCCTCGCCCATTCCGAACATCAGGATATCAGCGCCCGACTCAATAAGCTCTGAGCGGCGCACGGTATCATCCCAATAATCATAATGCGCAAAGCGGCGAAGAGACGCTTCAAGCCCCCCTGCCGCAATCGGAACATCAGGAAATATTTTTCTGATTGCTCTGCAATATGTTGAAAGTGCACGGTCAGGGCGCTTACCCATAACTCCGCCGGGCGTATAGTCGTCACGGCGTCGGCGATTTTTTGCGACGGTATAATGAGCCACCATTGAATCTATATTTCCGCCGCTTACCAAAACGCCGAGGCGAGGCTTTCCGAACTGTGCAAAGCTCTTTTCATCCTTCCAGTCCGGCTGAGCAAGAATCGCAACGCGATACCCCTCATCTTCGAGCACGCGCGAAATTACGGCAACACCGAAGCTTGGATGGTCAACATACGCATCCCCCGTAACAAAGAGAAAGTCATACCAATCCCACCCGCGCTTTTCCATATCACTTTTACATACAGGCAAAAAATCCTTTTGCATAAGCTTTATCTATATATCCTCTCTACGCATTTTCATCTCTTGCCATTCTTCTCTTGTTATGAGAATTTTCCTTGGCTTTGAGCCTTCAAACTCACCTACTATGCCACGCTCTTCCATCTGGTCAATTATTCTTGCCGCGCGGGAATATCCGAGCTTTAATCGTCTTTGAAGCATGGAGGTTGATGCCTGGCCGGATTCAACGACAACATCAATTGCGGCTGTGAGCATATCGTCTGCATCTTCATCATCGCCAAAGACATCTCCGCCGCCCTCTCCCTTTTCAGCTTGCTTTTCGATCTGATCCATAACATCCTGCGAATAATCTGCAGAGCTGCCCTGCTTTACAAACGCAACAACATCCTCAACCTCATCGGAGGAAATAAAGCAGCCCTGGACTCTCGTGGGCTTTGATGCGCCCATCGGCTCATAAAGCATATCACCTCGGCCTATGAGCTTTTCCGCTCCCATGCTTCCAAGAATGATGTTTGACTCTATCTTTGACGCAACTGCAAAAGCGATTCGGGACGGTATGTTTGATTTTATGACACCGGTTATAACGTCAACAGACGGACGCTGTGTCGCAATTATGAGATGCATACCTGCAGCGCGCGCCATCTGGCTAAGACGCATAATCGAATCTTCGACATCCTTTCTCGCGACAACCATAAGGTCTGCAAGCTCGTCAATAACGATTACGATACTCGGCATAAGCTCTGCATCACCGCTCTTTGCGACAGACTTGTTATATGATTTCATATCGCGGACACCGCGTTCTGAGAAGAGTTTATATCTCTTCATCATTTCAAGAACTGCCCATTGGAGCGCTCCTGCCGCTTTTTTGGGGTCAGTAACAACCGGAACAAGGAGATGCGGAATCCCGTTATATACGCCAAGCTCTACCATTTTCGGGTCAATCATAATAAGGCGCACCTGCTCAGGCGTTGAACGGTAGAGAATGCTTATGATTATAGAATTTATGCATACAGATTTACCCGATCCGGTAGTACCTGCAATGAGCATATGCGGGAGCTTTGAAATGTCACAAACCATACATTTGCCCGAAATATCTTTACCGAGAGCAAATGAAACGTCACTCTCACTTTTGGCAAACTCATCTGAGGCAATAACCTCGGAAATATTTACCGTCTGAACGCTCTTATTCGGAACTTCTATACCAATAAGAGGTTTATTCGGAACGGGAGCAATAAATACGCCCGAAGCACCGAGAGAAAGCGCTATATCATCAGCGAGAGAAGTTATTTTTGAAATTTTCACTCCGGCATCCGGCTGAACCTCAAAGCGGGTTACAGACGGGCCACGAACTATATTTACAACCTTTATGTCAACGCCGAAGCTTCTTATTGTTTCGCGAAGGCGCATTCCTATATTCTGAAGCTCAGCTGTTGCAGATGCAACATTTGAAATCTCGGGCTGTTTGAGCAGAGAAACGGGAGGGTATGAATAAATTTCTTTATTTTTGACTTCTCCACCTTTAACGCTATCTGTAAAGCTATCTGCATTGGCAAGAAGCTCGCGGTTTTTTTCCTGTTCCTTTTTCTCGCTTTCTTCAATCGCATTCATAATGTCTTTTGCGAAGTTTTCCTCATTAATACGGATTTCTTCATCATTTATTCCGTGGACAGCTGCGCGGAGAGTCTCTGCCTCTGCAGCTTCTTCAAGAACCTCTGCAGGAGTTTTCACTCTACTCGGAGGCAACCCGTAGTCACCAGAATCAGCTTCGTCCTCCTCAGGTTCCTTCTCATCAAGAGGAATGTCAATACTTGAAAGCCTGCGACGAGGCTTATTGACTGCTTCGGCTTTTTCAGGCTTGGCTGTGTCTTTTTCAATTTCTTCCTCATCATCTTCTTCATACTCAACCTCATGATGAAGGCTTGCAAACATATTTTTGACGGCATCATACGCAGTTATTATCGTAAGGTCAAACGCTACAAGCATTACAAATAAGGTTGCGACAATAAGTAGAATCACAGTTGCGATTCTGCTGATCGAACCGATAAGCAGTGCCGTAGGATATCCCGCAAGAACACCTCCTCCGCAAAGCTGCTGACCTGATTCTACGATTGCGTGCCATGCAAGAGCTTCGGTCCCTACAAACGCGTGCGCGCATGCGCCTATGAAATAAGGAATGAGCATCGTGGCTATCACTCTGCCGCGAATCGGCTTTCCTCGGCATATAATAAGCAAAACTCCTGCCATAATCAGAGCAAACGGAAGAACCAAGAATCCCACGCCGATTGCCGAACTCATAACGCCACCTATAAAATCAATAAACCTCGCCTCTACTCTGAAAAGAGCAAGGAAAGTCAAGAGAGCCAGAAAGAGCATTAAAAATGCCCATCTCTGATTAAGCTGCGCCCGCCTTTTTTGCGTGATACGCACAGTTGCCCTTCTCCTTGTTCTTCTCGTTCTCTTTTTCGGCGAAGCCTGTGTCGCCTTTTTTCTCTTCTGTGCCATATATGTAACACCTCAAAAGCTATAAATATGTTAGAATACACTTTTACTGATACAGTATATCACACTTTAAAGAAAAATGCCAGTAATTTAATCATTACCGGCATTTTGTTTTTTTATTTCTTTCTGACTACTATCAGTCGGTCGATGAAAATTGAGTTCTCGTCATCCTTGCTTCCACCGAACGCCTCGCCTTCAAAGCGCATTGAGAAGTATACGTCGCACTCGTTCATCGGGAAGTTGACTGCAATTCCGCTTATGTTGATGGTAAGGTCACCTTCGGCAAACATCCACAGTCTGACATCGTTTTGATCCGAAACC
>JAZRPO010000036.1:0-3152 GCA_045649265.1 Eubacteriales bacterium | reverse complement strand
TTATATGCAAAAACGAAAAGCCGAACCACGCATTTGGAATCGGCGGAATAACAAGAAAATATTTTTACGGAAAAACTTATAAATAAGAAAGGAAGATTTAATTATGAACCCAGTAGAAACAATTTATCAGAACCCGAAGGGACAGAATGAGGTAGGCTACATTATCGATGGAAAGACATACAAGGATAAAGGCGGAACACAGCGCATCGACGTTGGCTCGGTTGTCCCGACACAAGGCGGAACATATCTCTTGACGGGTGCGGGCGGAGTAAAAACTCCGGGAAGTGTCTCGAATGACATCAGAAAAAGCTATGATGCAGGGAGAACAAACCTCGGAAACGCATTCAATGCCCAGAAGAATGCAATTAATCTTACAAAGCAGAACGCGATAAGGACCATCAACAGGCAGAAAGATGTTGCAAATCAGCGATATGGCGATGCCAACAGAAGCGCATATCAGGCGTATGTTCAGGCGGCAAATCCATATGGCGTGGCAGAAGAGCAACGTGCGCGCCTGGGGTTGTCAAATTCGGGGTATGCAGAAAGCTCAAAGATGCAGCTTGCCAATACATATCAGCAGGCGCTTGCCCAGAACGCAAGGGATAAAAATGAATATTTGAACGAGCTTGACAACGCAATGCGAGAGGCGGAATACAAGGGTGATATAGATCTTGCAAATGCCATTGCCGAGTATGAAAATCTTGTTTACAGACACGGAATTGAAGCGGCGGAGGCTATTGCCAACCAGGATATGCGCGCATATCAGGCAGGGCTTGATATGAACAGGCAAATGCGGGAGAATTATCTTTCTGGGCGAGAGTATGACGATGCCAGACAGGATGAAATGTGGCAAAGAGCATACAGACTTGCGCAAATGGGTTTCTCAAACGAAGATATTGCAAAGGCTCTGGGAATAAGCCAGGCAGAGCTTTCGCGTGTTGTAATGGGGGGCTAAAAATGATTTGGAATCTGATTTTTATGCTCGCAGGCGCACTGCTTTTCGGAGCGGGGATTGCCTTTGAAAAAGGTCTTTTTATGCAGGAGAATATTGAGGATGAAGAAGAAAACGTATCTGATGAGGTTTCACCGCTTGTATTGAAACAGTGGGAAAATCTTCTCGGATATGACGGAAACGAACAGGAGGTTTTTGATGAGAACAACTAAAACTCCAAATGAAATTTGGAACGAATATAACAAGGCAGTGTCATATAACCGGGGAATCGAGCTTTATGACACTGTGCGAAAGAATGAAAACTTCTTTATTGGCAGGCAGTGGGAGGGTTTAAACGCCCCTGACCTTGCAAAACCCGTTATAAACGTATTGCGCAGAGTTGTAAACTACTTTATCTCAATGATAGTTGCCGACGACGTAGGAATAGCCTTCACTCCCTTTGTCAACAATGAAAAGCTTCGCAGGAAGGCCGAGATATGGTCAGGTGAGGTCGAGCGGGTCATAGAGCTTGCTCAGATAAAGGACAAAACGCGTGATGTAATCCGAAACGCGGCGGTTGACGGTGACGGTATTTTGTATTTTTATTTTGACCGTGACGGAGAAACAGGGCAGCTTGCAAAGGGGAGAATAGAATGCGAGGTAGTCGATAACACAAACTTGCTTTTCGGAAATCCGTATGTTCAGGATATTCAGAAGCAACCGTATGTCATAATTGAAACACGCAGAAATGTCGATGCCGTGAGAAATGAGGCAATCCAATATGGCATGGATGAGAATGAAGCCTCTGAGATTGTCCCTGATTCTGAGTTTGAAATGTATGACATAAGCCGAAGAAACGGCGGAGACGAGCTCGTGACAGTGCTTGTAAAGTTCTGGAAGGAGAATGGGGGTGTTCACGCGCTTAAAACAACGAGAAACAAGGTAATAAGGCCTGAATGGAACACAGGTTACTCCAAGTACCCTCTCGCCGTGATGCCGTGGGAGAAGGTAAAAAATTCTTATCACGGAGTGGCGGCAATAACAGGGCTTATCCCAAATCAGATAAGCATAAACCAGCTTTTCGCTATGGCAATACATTCAGTTAAAGCAAATGCCTTCCCGAAAACGATTTATGATGCAACAAAGATTTCTGCATGGTCAAACAAAGTCGGTCAGGCAATAGGCGTTATAGGAAACCCGAACGAAGCGATCGCTTCTGCATATCGCGGCGCAGATATGTCAAATCAGGTTCTCCTTCTCATTGACAAGGTTATCCAGTACACGCTTGAATTTATGGGTGCATCGGATGCGGCTCTCGGAAACATTAATCCACAGAACACCTCTGCGATTATAGCAACTCAGAAAGCATCTGCGATGCCTCTTGAGCTTCAAAAGCTCGCTTATCGAAGATTTACTGAGGATTATGTAAGGATACTGGTCGATATGATGAGTGTGGACTACGGTTTGCGCGAGGTTCAGTCAGGTGTTGACGGAGAGACGGAGTTTTTTGATTTTGCATCGGAAAAATGTGCTGACCTCTCAATGAAGATTGACATCGGCTCAGCGGCATATTGGAGCGAGCTTATGCAGGTTCAGACTATGGACAATCTCTTTGCAAAGGGAGTTATCTCTGATGTCGTTACATACCTTGAAGGAATCCCCGAGCAGTACCTGAGGAACAAAGGCAAAATTCTCGCAAAGCTTAAAAACGAACAGGAAAAGGCGGAAATGCAGGCAGCATCGCCCGCCATGGCTGCCATGGGGCAAGCCACCGCGATGCCTGCACCCCAAATGCAAGCTGCGCCATCTGCACTGCCAATGATGTAGAGGCAAAATGTGAGGGGGGATATCCCCCTCACAAATAATAGATTTACAAAAGAGAGAAAGTGTAATAAAATTAAAAGGAGGAAAAGAATTGTATAAAAATGATTCGACAAAAAAGGCAGGCGAAAGGCTGATGTTTGTGGATTCCGGCAATTATTGGGAAAAGACTCCGATGCTTCCGTATATTGTCGGTGAGAAAAAAACGGAATCGTTGCCCGGACTTCCGAGGTTTAATACTCAGGAAAACAAGGAGCAGGCGAAAACGAGCGATCCGTTTCTTGAGGGGTTTAATTCAACGAGAGCGCAAGAGGAGAGCGAGACAGAAAAAAGTTATGAGACAGTGACTCCTGAAAAGAAATTCAGGTACTATGGGAAACGCTATCCGCAGAAGACGGAA
>JAZRPO010000035.1:0-2525 GCA_045649265.1 Eubacteriales bacterium | reverse complement strand
TTTCGTTGATTATTTTGCCGTAATCTTTATTTTCAAGAGGATTATCACCATATTGCTTCTTTATTTGCTTTACAACTTCGCTGATAAATTTATCCTTAACAGAACTTTCGCAAAGAATGTAATCGGGAGCAACACAAGTCTGACCGCAGTTTAAGTATTTTCCGAATACAATTCTTTTAGCCGCAAGCTTAATGTTAGCACTCTCATCTACAATACACGGACTTTTACCGCCAAGTTCCAATACAGCAGGAGTTAAATACTCGGCAGTTTTACGAAGAACTTCTTTACCAACTGCCTGACTTCCGGTGAAGAACACAAAATCAAATTTCTGTTCTAAAAGCGCTTGATTTTCTGTTCTGCCTCCCGTTACTACTGCAACATATTCAGGAGAAAAACATTCCGTTATGATTTTTTCAATAATTTTACTTGTTGCAGGAGAATATGCGCTTGGTTTAACAATCGCTGTGTTACCTGCAGCAATAGCATCTGCAAGCGGATCAATCGTCAAAAGGAAAGGATAATTCCAAGGACTCATAATAAGAGTGTTTCCGTAAGGTACGGGCTGCTTAAAGCTATGTGATGCAAAATTTGTAATGGGAGTATATACCGTCTTTCTTTTTGCAAATCTCTTTGTATGACGAATCATATATGAAATCTCTGAAAGAACAAGACCGCTTTCACACATAAATCCTTCAAAATGGCTTTTACCGAGGTCAGATGTCAAAGCATCATTTACCTCGGTCTGATATTTCTTTACGGTCAAATAGAGTTTTTTTAGTTGTTCAATGCGGAACTTAACCGGAATGGTCGCACCGCTTTTATAATATTTTCTCTGCTTTTCGAGTATCGAAGCAATTTGCTCATTTGTCATTTTATTTACTCCAATCTGCAATCATATAATAAAAGTTTTCTAGCTCTTTTCTTGTCATAAGCTTTGGTACGGGATAAAGAGGATTAGCTTCCTTTTCAGCGTGCTTTGCCATCAGCGGAATATCTTCTTTTTTGATTCCGTTTAACTTATCGGGAATACCCATATCTTTATTTAGCTTCTTCACTGCTGCAATAAACTTTTTCGCACCTGCTTCATAAGAATCCTTTTCATCACAGATTCCTGCAACCGAGCCGAGCTTATGAAGTTTTTTATACACGCTTTCTCCATAAGTTTCAAGCACATAAGGCATAATTACCGCATTAGCAAGACCGTGAGGTGTTCCGTATTTTCCACCGAGGGAATGTGCAATAGCATGAACATATCCTACATAAGATTTTGAAAATGCAACTCCGGCGTTGTATGCTGCACGAAGCATATTTTCTCTTGCTTTATGATTTGTTCCGTCTTTATAGGCTGCTTCTATATTATCAAAAATAAGCTTTACAGCCATAAGCGCAAGTCTTCGGGTTTCTTTTGTCGTTGAACGTCCGATATATGCCTCAACAGCGTGCGTAAGAGCATCCATTCCCGTTGTTGACGTCAGATGCGGCGGTAATGTATATGTAAGAGAAGCATCAAGCACCGCATAGTGGGGAATCAAAGGAAAGCTCATAAGGGCATATTTATGTTGTTTTTCGCTATCTGTGATAATAGATGCCAAGGTTACTTCACTTCCTGTTCCTGCCGTAGTTGGAACAGCAATAAGTGTTGGCAATTTGCGCAGCACTCGAAGAATTCCTTTCATTTGTCCTACAGTTTTTCTAGGATATGCAACTCTTGCTCCGACTGCTTTTGCACAATCCATTGAGGAACCTCCACCGATTGCAATAAGGCAGTCGCAATTATTTGATTTGTAAACCGCCAATGCTTGTTCAACATTCTTAACTGTGGGATTAGGCATAGTTTGATCATACACCTTATAATGAACCTTGCTCTTTTTTAATGCTTCCTCAAGTGGTGAAACAAGTCCATTGTTTACAATTCCTTTATCTGTAACGATAAGCACAGATTTAACATTTTCTTTTTTCAATACATCACCAAGCTCCGCACATGAACTGATAATTTTCGGTTCTCTATACGGAAGAATAGGTAATGCAATACGAAATGCCGTTTGAAATACACGGCAAAAAGCTGATTTAATAAAAAACATAACTACCTCTCATTCATCATAGGATTTTGCGACTTTTTCTATATTTTCGCTGATAATATTCAAACTGCGATAAAATACAGTTCTGTCTTCATCAGAAATGCCAACACTTATTTCTTCTAACACAGCATCAATTTTATCTGCAATTCTTTTTCCGGCATGCACACCTTTTTCGGTAAGAACAAAAGGAGAATTGTACCTTTTTTTACTTTGAGATTTGCATATTAAATATTCATTCTTTTCAAGATAGTCAAGACTTCTCGAAATCGTAGCTTTATCTTCTTCGCAACGTTCACAAAGATCTTTCGATGTCAGCCCTTCTGATATATACAAATAATATAGGCACGAAATGTGCGGACTTCTGAGTTCATAGTTCGCCATTTCTTCATTCTTAATTTTACGTATATTTCTGTTTATTCTGTTTAATAAAACAGTAAAAGTTTCAAA
>JAZRPO010000034.1:0-2198 GCA_045649265.1 Eubacteriales bacterium | reverse complement strand
AAAATAGTTTTTGAAAAACTCCATATTGTCTGGTATGGGATAAACAGGTTCCGCCGTTTCTTCTTTGTGAAGAGCGGCGGAGTTTGTTTTTTGTTAGGAAATGGTTGACAATCAAGATAGCTGATTTTATAATATATATGTAGATTCTTTCATGAGGAGGGCTTATTATGGATAAGCTCAAAGCAGGCTTTGCAAGAATTGATATTACTCCTCCTCTGGGGACATATCTCCAGGGGTATCAATATTTAAGGCAGGCAGATGGGATACTGGATCCGCTTCTTGCCTCGGCTCTTGCAGTGTCTGACGGAGATACAATGGCGATAATTATCAGCGCTGACCTTGTTGGAATGGGTTATGAGATATGCGATACTATAAGAAAGGGTGTCGAGGTGAAATTCGGAATCCCGTACGAAAACGTATTTGTCAGCTGCACCCACATACATACAGGCCCGATATGCACAACCACTCGCGAGGGGTTTTCAGAGGCGGTAATGAATGAGATAATTGAAAAGCTCACACGCCTTCCCCAAATCGCGCTTGACGACATGAAGCCTGCGGAGCTGTATGTCAACTCGGCGGATTCTCCGGTTGATATAGCATTTATCCGCAGATTCAAAATGAAGGACGGTACAACAAAAACAAATCCGGGTTTTTTGAATCCTGACATTGACTACCCCCTCGGAGAGCCTGACCGGCGTGTTGCGCTTGCATACTTCAAACGCGAAAATGCGCCTGAAATTGCGCTTGTCAACTTCCAGGTGCATCCTGATGTTATCGGTGGGAATAAATTTTCTGCAGATTACCCGGGATTTGTCCGCAGAACATACGAAGCTGCGGTTGAAAACTCACTTTGTATGTACATAAACGGAACTCAGGGTGATACGAACCATTTTAACGTAAAAACCCCCGAGGATGAACTCCGCACAGGATATGAATTTGCCCGCCACATGGGAAGAACTATTGCAGGAACTGCCATGGCTCTTCGCGCGATGGCAAAAAAGATTGAGTCTGTCCCTGTGCGTGCTTTTCAGAATAATATAGAGGTATACTACAACAAAGGAACAAAAGAAGAGGTTGAGAAAGCAAAGGTTATATACGACCTCTATCTTCAAGGTCGTGTCGAAGAAATCTGGCCGGTTGACGATATGCAGAGAACCACTATTGTCGGAGAGGCAAGTCGGCTCGTAAAAACAAGCGAACTTCCGGATACCCGCGAGCTTTATATAACAGGTGTTTCAATAGGCGAGTTTGCGCTTGTAGGCTTCCCCGGTGAGCCGTTTACGGACATAGGCCGCGATGTTAAGGCTGCTTCACCGTTTAAAATGACGTTTGCGTCATGCTGTGCAAACGGTTACGAGGCATATTTCCCGATGGAGTCTGCATTTGACGAGGGAGGCTATGAGGCAAGAAGCTCATCGTTCAAAGCAGGCACTGCGGAAAAACTGATTGCAGGCGGGACCAAAGTCTTAAACAAGCTTTACTCAAAATAGAAAAAGTTTTCAATAATGAGACCGCTATGAAATGCGAATTATTGGATTTTGATTTTTTCAAACAGCAAAATTTTATATAATAACTTAAAGAGGAGATTCATAAAAATGAAAGTACTTGTAGCAGCAGACAGGGCGTCCGTGTTGAACAGAGGACATGATAAGCCGGAGTTTCAGTTCTTTCCAAAAGAGAATATTGAGAAAATGGAAAGCCTTTTCGATGAGGTTATCTGGAATGAAACCGGAAGACATCTTACAGAAGAAGAATTTTTGGAAAAAGTGAAGGATGTTGATGCGATTTTTACTTATTCGTCAAGAAACAAAATAGACAAAAAGGTATTGGACAATGCGCCGAAGCTGAAAATAATTGCTCATTTGATGGGGTCTATAGCAGGTCTGGTCACCGAAGATGTGTATGATGCCGGAGTTAAAGTTATAGGAACAAACGATAGCCTTTTTTCAGAATCCGTGGCTGAAGGAGCATTTTTGTACATTCTTATGAGCAATCGTTGTATCAAAGAAGTCTTTGAAACAATGAATAGTTCTCACGGTGAGAAAGGCTGGAAAATGGCATACAAAACGAATTTTCGCCGTGGATTGCTTGACAAAACAGTCGGAATTGTAAGTTTTGGTGCGGTTGCCGAACATCTTGCAAGAATGTTGCAGCCGTTCCATGTAAAAATTAAAGTATACGATATAAAAGAAATAAGT
>JAZRPO010000033.1:0-17024 GCA_045649265.1 Eubacteriales bacterium | reverse complement strand
ACGGAAAATCTGTTGGTCAGAAATATGGAGACTGCCATGCCGTTTGCCCCGAATAAGGGCGGCATATCGCCTGCATGGTAAGGGTGAGGACAGTTGTCAGGATTATAATGAGTCATGGCATCTGCAAAGGGATCTGCTTCGTCCCCGGTGCAGCTTGAACCGTTGTGGATATGCATTGCAAAAATCGGTTTTTCGCATTCGCTGTGGCTTTGCGGTAGGCCTGATACAAAAATCGAAACAAAAACTCCGTCTCTCGTTTGGTAAAACTCGACCAGGCCGCGCAGATTGGAAAAACTCCGGCTACCTTGTATTTTTGCAAGAGCGTGGGGTTTATTTCTCATAGTAGATAAAACATTTATACTCTTCAAACTTAATTCACCAACCCAAAATGATTCTTTTGATAATATAATATGTTTGATCACACAAAAGGGCGACAAAAAACAAACCCGCTTGAGGAAGAAAATTTCCCCGAGCGGGTTTGTTATATATCTTGTTTTTATTTATAAGACGGACTCTTTCCCGAAAAAATCTCGTTTGCAATACGGTACAAATCATCAAACGTCGGGCCACCGTCGCCATCCTCTTCCTTTGTTTCGGAAAGACCGAGCTCGTGCATCCACACGCCGTTGTAGCCATATTTTTTAAAGAGGGAATATAGCTCAGGCCAGTTGATCTTACCTTTCCCGGGAAGCCAATGGCGCTCCTGGACAAAGTCATAGTCGGAGATGTGCACGGTAACAATTTTGTCGTGGAGAAGCTTTAAAAACTCCTCGTGAGTATTATTGAGCAGATGATTGACATCAAAGCAGACGCGGAGCTTATCGTTTACGCTGATAATTTCCAAAAGCTCCTCGGCACTGTTGCCGAGACAAGACCGAATCATATCCTCAACCGCAATAACCGCACCGTTTGAATGAGCAAACTCAGCGAGGGTATTTAGCATTTCCATTGAACATAGCTTATGCTCGTTTCTGTCGGCATCGGCGGGGAGGGGGAGACTCGGATGAATGATGAACTTATCAATCCCTAAGTCTGAGCATTCCTCGATAATTGGCATCAAAGTGGGAAGGACTGTTTTACGGACTTCGGGGTCCAGAAGGGCGATGGTAGGGCGATAGGGAAGATGACATGACCAGACGAGGACATCATTCTCCCGCGCCATGCGGACAAATTCCTTAATACCAATTTTCAGACTATTGCCGGCGGAGAGCTCAACTGCTTCAAGCCCGCTTGCGCGAAGCTTTGCAAAACGCTCGGATGTGTGTTCAAAAGCATAGCTTGTTACTCCGATTTTATACATTTCAAAAACCCCTTGATAAAGTATTGTATACATGAATTATAATCACTTGAATTTTGATTGTCAAGAACGAGAGAGCATATATGTGAAGAAACGACTTGTCTTAATTGACTATCTATATTTATGTGGTATAATATAGAGGAAATTCAAATGGGGAGGCTAAAAATGAAACCACAAGAAGCAAAACCGATTATAAAAAAATTTGTTGAAGAAAACACGGCGTTGACATTTCAAACCCTGAAAGAGCTTTGTGCGATTCCGGCTCCCTCTCACAAGGAGGAAAAAAGAGCCGAATATTGCAAAGCCTGGCTTGAAAAATATGGAGTGAATGGGGTTTATATAGATGAAGCTCTGAATGTTGTTTTTCCTATTAATTGCGATGGCAGCCGGGAGATAACAGCTATTTCTGCACATACAGATACGGTTTTTCCGGATATGGAGCCGCTGCCGTATCGCGAGGATGATGAGAATATTTACTGCCCGGGAGTTGGCGATGATACTGTCAGCGTAGTGTCATTGCTTCTGTTGGCAAAGTTTATTACAGAGAATAACATTGCTCCCTCAAAAGGCTTTATGATAGTTTGCAACTCCTGTGAAGAGGGGCTTGGCAACTTAAAAGGCACGCGAAGGATTTTTGAGGATTTCGAGGGAAGAATCAAAAGATTTATTGCTGTTGACTCTGGCTTAAATTCTATCAGTGACCGATGCGCAGGTTCTCACCGCTACGAGGTAGAGGTTAAAACAGAAGGTGGCCATTCATATAGTGCATTTGGAAAGCCAAATGCAAACGCAGTTCTCGCAGAGATGATTTCGAAGATTTATAAACTTGAGGTTCCCCAAAAAGAGGGGAGCCGCACTACATACAATGTTGGAATAATCAGTGGAGGAACATCTGTAAACACAATTTGCCAGAACGCAAAAATGCTTTGTGAATATCGCTCAAACGACAGAGAGTGCCTTGCGATAATGCAGGAGAATTTTGAAAGAATCTTTGAGGAATCAAGAAGTGACAAGGTTGAGGTTCTCGTAAACATGGTGGGCAACCGTCCGTGCAGCAATATTGATACTCAAAAGATAGAAGAGTTAAAACAGCTTGTTGTTCCGGTTATTGAGTCTGTTATCGGAGAGCCTGTCCGGTTCAAATGCTCATCAACAGATTGCAATATTCCGCTTTCGTTGGGAATTCCCGCAATTAGCATGGGTATGAACTACCATTACGGTTCTCACACGCGCGAAGAATACTTAGTAAAATCATCAGTGCCTGTTGGAATTGAATCGCTTTTAAACGTAGCGATGGAATTAATGAATGAATAGAAAACGAAAAAAGGAAGAAACATTTTTGTTTCTTCCTTTTCATTTTAATAAAGAGATTAATATATTCCCTGTTGAAGCATGGCCTCAGCAACCTTCTTAAAGCCTGCAATGTTCGCGCCTGCAATAAGGTCATAACCAAGTCCTACTTCTTCCGCAGCAGCAGCAGAATTGTCGTGAATTTTCTTCATGATTGAGTGAAGCTTTGCATCGACCTCTGCCGGCTCCCAGTTATAGCGCATGGAGTTCTGAGCCATTTCAAGAGCTGAGGTAGCAACGCCGCCTGCGTTTACTGCCTTTGACGGTGCAACAACTTTAACGTTTTCTTTGAGATATGCAATAGCCTCGTTTGTTGTCGGCATATTTGCAACCTCTATGTAATAAGGAACGCCGTTTTTAACGATTTCCTTTGCTTCTTTCATGCCGATTTCGTTCTGGTAAGCACAGGGCATTGCGATGTCGACCTTTTCGCCCCAAACCTTTGCACCGGGGACAAACTTACACCCGAATTTATCTGCATAGTCCTGAGCACGGTCACGGCCAGATGAACGCATCTCGAGGAGATAAGAAATCTTTTCTTCGTCTACGACACCGTCAGGGTCATAGCAATATCCGTCCGGGCCCGAGATAGTGACAACACGCCCGCCAAGCTCTGCAACCTTCTTACAGACACCCCATGCAACGTTTCCAAAGCCGGAAACTGCAACGGTTTTTCCCTGTATGGAATCGCCAAAGTGATTGAGAACCTCTTGCAGGTAGTAAACTGCGCCATAGCCAGTAGCTTCAGGGCGGAAGTAAGAGCCGCCGTATGTAAGACCTTTACCTGTGAGAACGCCGTTTTCCCAGCATGCCTTTATGCGTCGGTATTGGCCAAAAAGATAGCCTATTTCACGGCCACCGACACCGATGTCACCGGCAGGGACGTCAACATCGGGACCGATGTGGCGGTAGAGCTCTGTCATAAAGCTCTGGCAGAAACGCATAATCTCAGCATCGGATTTTCCCTTCGGGTCAAAATCTGAGCCGCCCTTTGCGCCACCTATCGGAAGCCCTGTGAGGCTGTTCTTGAAAGTCTGCTCAAAAGCAAGGAACTTCATTGTATCAATAGTAACTGATGGGTGGAAGCGAAGCCCGCCCTTGTAGGGGCCTATTGCACCGTTGAACTGAACACGCCAACCGCGGTTGATGTTGACGTTGCCTTTGTCATCTACCCAGGTAACCCGGAAAGAAATCTGACGATCCGGCTCACAAAGCCTTTCCAGAAGCCCTGACTTTTCATACTCAGGATGCTGAGCAACTATTGGCTTAATGCTCTCAAAGACTTCTTCAACCGTCTGAATGAAAAGAGGCTCGCCGGTGTTGCGTTGCTTAACGGAATCAAGAACGCGCTGCATATAATCTGCCATAAAAAAAACCCCCATAAAATTAATAAATGCATGTTAAGTATACAACAGATGTTGGGTATTGTCAACTTTCAGAGATTTGTCGAAAAATAAACTCTACTCCGTCATCGGCAGGGTTTACAATATGCCCGCCGTCCCAGACAGAAAAACAAAAATTACTTTCGCAGTTCTGCGATTTATAGAAGCTTTGTGCCAGATTGGCTTCTCTTTCGGCATCCGCAACCGGAAAAATATCATCAAACCTCCCGACCTCAACATATACAGGGCGAGGAGCACAAAGAGAAAGAAGCTCAAAATCCCGAAGAGTTTTATAAGGCGTACGGAAAGCCCATTCCGGCCAACGTTCGTCTGTTCCGCCGTTTACACAGGACATAAAGTACCCGGATTTTATGGAGTCGGATAGCGCCATTGCCCGGAGCGTGATAAATGCACCGTAAGACATTCCGCATACAGAAATCTTTGAGGTGTCTAAAAAGCGAAGGTGTGACAAGCTGTCAAGCGCACGCAGAAGAAAGAAAACTTCTAACGAGGTTATGCTTCCGCCAAGCTCTTTCAGAGACTTGTCAATCTCAACTCTCGAATACTTTGTTGCATAGCACGGCTTTGCGGGGCTTTCACCACAATTCCAGAGCAGAAAAGCCGGTGCCAGAACACATGCACCTTTCTTTAATATTCGCGCAATGAGATTGCTATAGCCGTTTTTTCCATGCATTCCATACATAAGCTCAGGCGTCCCCAGAAGCCCATGTGCTGCAACGACAATGGGAGAGGGCACAGCTGCTTTATGAGGAACAAACAACAGGCAATAAAACGGAATTTTTGGCAAAGGAACAAAGCGCAGGCGATATATCTCGCAAAGGTCATCTTTACCGATGTATTCCTGAGAGACGGTGCACGGAGAAGAAATTTCTCTGTCAAGTGGAGCTCCAAGCGCAAGCTCAAGCGGCGACAAATTTTTTTTAAAAGGAAGATCAGCAAAACCGTCATCAATAAGGGCGTGTATTCCTGAGAGATAGTCTTGCCTTGAATATTCACTATTGTTTGGAGATTCTGTATATTGATTAATCATTTTTTATTTCGTCAAGCTCCTTTTTCAGGCGAGACAGCTCAACTCGAAGTGCGCAAAGCTCCTGCGCAATCGGGTCAGGGATATGTATCTGGTCAAGGTCTGAGCCCTGAGGCTTAACTCCGCCGCGACGTACAACTCGTGCCGGAACACCTACAGCTGTTGAGTCAGGTGGAACGGTATCGAGAACGACGGCGTTTGCGGCGATTTTTGAGTTATCTCCAACCGTAAACGGACCGAGCACCTTCGCTCCGGCACCGATCATAACATTGTTTCCAAGCGTGGGATGGCGCTTTCCTACATCCTTGCCCGTTCCGCCGAGGGTTGCGCCCTGATAAATCGTGCAGTTTGAGCCGATTACGGTCGTCTCACCGATGACAACTCCTGTTCCGTGGTCAATGAAAAGACCGGGCCCGATTTTTGCCGCAGGGTGAATTTCAACCCCCGTAAAAAATTTATTAAGCTGTGATGTAAGCCTTGCCAGGAAAAAAAGCTTATGCCGATAGTAAAAATGCGCAATGCGGTGGTGGCATATTGCGTGAAACCCAGAATATAAAAGAAAGACTTCGAGATTGCTTCTTGCTGCCGGGTCACGCTCGCGTGCAGCGCGCAAATCGGCTTTCATATTTTTGAACATATCAGTTATCCCCCTTGTTTTAAGGTGAAGAGAAGAGCGCTGTTTAATTTATAAATCCTCCGCCTAAAAGGCGGTCGCCGTCATAAAGCACGAGCGATTGCCCCGGAGAAACTCCGCGCTGAGGTTGCTTAAAGCATGCGGTTACACGGTCTCCGGAAACACTAACTTCACATTCCGCTGCGTGTGAATTGTATCTTATTTTTCCCATACATGAAAAATGAGATGGAGGAGGGAATTTGCTTATCCAATTCATATCCGAGGCTGAAACCTCGATCCTGCTTTGACAGCCTTCAACGCCAAGAATCACTTCGTTTTTTTCTGAATCGAGCTTCGATACGAAAATGCGCTCTGAATAAGAAATGTTAAGCCCTCTTCTCTGTCCTACGGTGTAGTGAATCAGCCCCTTGTGCATCCCAAGCTCTTCGCCATTCGGGCCACGGAAAATTCCGGGCTCTGATTTGCCGAAACGCGCCTCAATGTATGACGCATAATCACCGTCAGGGATAAAACAGATATCCTGGCTGTCACTCTTGTCGGCAACGGAAAGCCCTATGCCTCGGGCGATCTCACGGACACGTTCCTTTGAAACCTCTCCGAGCGGAAAAAGAGAGCGGGAGAGCTTCTCCTGTGATAATCTGCAAAGCGCATAAGTCTGGTCTTTCTCGGAAAAAAGCGAGCATGACGGAAAAAACTCGCCGTCGTGCATAACAAGACGCGAATAATGCCCGGTTGCGATCATATCCGCACCCAGCTCATCTGCAAGTGTGAGCATAGTTCCGAACTTGATGTGTTCGTTGCATAAAATACATGGGTTAGGAGTTCTTGCGGCGAGATATTCACTTGTGAAGTTGTCTATAACGTGCGTTTGAAAATCTGCTCTTGCATCATAGGAAATATGTTCTATACCGAGTCGCTTGCAAACATCCTTTGCATCGCGGTCATCGTTTCCGTGAAGCAGGAGAGTAACACCGCAAACGTCATATTCGCTTGAAAGAAGATATGCGGCAACGGAGGAATCAACGCCTCCGCTCATACCGACAAGAACTTTCTTTTTCATAAAACACCTCAGTTAATACTTGGTTAACCGGAATCAAATGCTGACGCTTATTTTGTGAGGCGAGAGAGTGATAATCTCCGCACCGTCTTTTGTGACCAGAACAGTATCTTCAATTCTGACACCGCCAAGCCCCTCAATATAAAGCCCGGGCTCGATGGTTACAAGCATATTTTCCTGCAAAACTGCATTGCTTCGGCTTGATAAAGTTGGTGCTTCGTGAACTGCAAGGCCGACACCGTGACCGAGGGCGTGAGTAAAGTATTTATCCATTCCGCAATCCGCAAAAAGCCTTCTTGCAATAGCATCAAGCTCACGGCAGTAAATACCAGCCCTGACTGCCGAAACGCATTTTTGCTGAACTTCAAATACAAGCTCCCAAAGGTCCAGCAGTTCTTTTTTAGGGTTTCCTATGTGGATTGTTCGTGTAATGTCGGAGCGATAGCCTCCGCAGACTGCTCCGAAATCAAAGGTCATAAGGCAATCTGTGGGGATTTTTACATCCTCTGCTTCGGCATGCGGCATTGCACCGCGCAAATCGCTTGCGGCAATGGTCGCAAAAGCCGCACCCTCGCTGTCTCGCAACGCCATTTCATATTCCAAAAGTGCTGCGGCGTGCTTTTCTGTCATACCGCGTGAGAGCTTTTTGCAAAGAACAGAGAAAGCCTCATCAGCACATCTTGCAGCACGGCGTATAAGCGAAATCTCGGAAGAATCCTTTATAATACGAATGTCCTCGCCGAAATCAGGGCAGGGAACGAAAGAAATGCTGTCATCTGAAAATTCTTTTATATTGCGAAGCTCAAAATCAGATATGTGGCGTGTTTCATAGCCGACAGACACCGGAGAAAGTGACGAAAGACACTCGCCAATATGCTGGTGCATAGCTTTTGAGATTATCGTAATCTCAAAACCCTTTGTCTGGGAGTGAATCTGAACGTCATATCGCCCGTCGGTAAAGGCGAAGCATTCCTTCGGCGTTATTATGAGCGCGCAGTTACTTCCTGAAAAGCCTGAAAAATAGCGATAATTCTCATAAGAAGTTATGAGATATGCGGAGAGAGACTTTTCCTGGAGCTTTTCTCTCAATAAATTAATCCGAGCTTCTGTCATTTATCTCACCTCAAATTTCCATTCGAGTGAGAGAAGGTTTCCTGATTTGTCGCGTGCACGGACATAGATGGAATGAAATCCGTTTTTCAGCGCGTTTTTGACGGTATAGGAGATTTTGCCCGTTGCCTCGTCAAAAAGGCGGTCAGTGCAGTTGTAACCGTTGACGTGGATTTCGACACTTTCAGGTGCAATGCCAGATTCCGCATCAGATAAAATCACTCCGATTGACGGATTTCTGCCATAAGTCAAAAGTCCGTCATTCGGCCATGCCTTTGTTATTTGGGGCGGAGTAACGTCCTCCTTTATATCGCTGTAAACTGCGCGGAGATTATCAAAATACAGGCAACCGTGCGTAAGCTGTTCGGGATTTGAAACAAGATTTATCGGAGCTTTTATATAGAGCGGCGCGGAGATTTCCGAGGGGACGTCGGCCTCCATATACTTCCAGCCCTTATGCTCTATCTTTCCAAAGGAGAGGTAATATTGCTTACCGGCAGAGTCCTCAACTATGCTGCGTAGCGTAATTCCGCTTTCATCACCGTAGACGAACATGCCGAGCTTTTTCGGAATGCTTGAAATGATGTATGCCGAGGTGTCGGTGGATTCGGGAGAGATTGTGTAATAAGAACCGACAGACCCCTCAGTATTCAAAAAGTTATAATAAACCTTGAGGGAACGGTTGCCGCTATATACAAACTTTGAATCCGTTTCATATTTTGAATTGGGGCTTACCTTTGTGCTGATTCCTACCGGAATGAAAGAAACCTCATTCCCCTCAAAGCCTGTAATGGGCATTGGCGGGGTCTCAGGCTCAACTCTGACTGTCGCAAAGGTTTCGCCGTAGCTGATTGTTATGTCCCCCGCAACCGCATTTTCGGACAGGGTAAGGACTCCGGGCGAGGTAAAGCTTCCGAGAGTTTCCGGTGCGCTCCACGTAAACTGTTCATTTGTTGCTTCAACCGGATCTCCGTTAACTGTAGCCGAGGCCTGAAGCTCAATGCTCTCGCCTGCGAGAGCTGAAACGAATGTTGTGTCAGGGATTATCGCATCAACTGTATCACAGACCTCTATTGTTGTCGAGTCGCTTGCAAAATCAGCGTGTGCAAATATTTCATAGCTTCCCGGCTCTTCTGCATAGAAAGTTCCGTTTTCATCTATAACGGCAGGAGCATCGGTTTCCCAGAATATATCCGTCGGGATTTGGGTGGGCTTAAAATTTTCATCGTATGCGCCCGAGATACTGAATTTGTATTCAGCGCCGGGAAGCACGATACGCTTTTTCGGAGAGATGGTGATGCCCACGGTCTCTCCGGTGGGTGCGGTGTTCATAAGAACAAGTGCGTTTGCAACCTGGCGCGGGCTTGAACCCGAAACCTTGTTCACAACAGTTGTTTTGAGCTGTCCCGGATGACGGAGAACAAAGGTGGTTGAACCTCCTCCGTCAAGGTTGAGGGCATCTGTGCAGCCGAGTGCCTGCATCGCTTTTGCTGCCTTCTCATAAGACATGCCCTTTATATTCTCACTTCTGCCGTCAAAGGTTGCCATAACAACGCTGCCGTCAGGTCTTATTCCGATTGAGGTGCGAGGCTCGTTTGATTTGTCTGCCCGGCTGTAGATTTCTCCGTCTTTTAAAAGAAGCTCAATTCCGCCAACTGCAAATTTTACATTTGACCAGAATTCGTTGAATCTGAAATTAATCTTGTGAGTTTCGCCGATATTGAGCTTTTTGAGGTCATCAATTCTTTCTCCCTGAGCCGAGAGGACTATATATCCATCGCCAAGTGACGTGTTTCCAACCGCATCAAAAATCGCTTCAACTGTAAAAGTAAGAGTTTCGCCGTGGCGGACATCTCCGGATTCTATACGGCATCGAAGCTCATAGGTTTCTGTTCCTGTTTTTGTTCCGCGTGCGTAATCGGAGGTGTAGAGCATGAGAGAATTCGCATTTTTGGCGTGTGCATTATTGATACCTGTTATGTCGCAAAGGACTCCGTTTATGCGAAATTCCTTATCGAGAATCGTACCGTGGCGTACGATAAAGGGCTCGTCATCAAAGGTAAGCCCGAAAGCTGCATAATACTGCGGTGGAGTGGAGAGGATTCTTCCCTCGTCAATAAAGATACCATGGGGAACCCCTACACCGAATGAGAAAAAGTCGCCGTTAATTGCTGCAACGGCAACATCGCCGCCATCGATATTGCTCATGTTATTTGCGATTGTGTTAACTGTTTGAGTGCTGTAAACGTAGCCGGCGCTCTTTCCTGCGCGGAGAGAGGTATACGGGTTTTTGGGATTAAACTCAACAGCATTTATGTTCTGATTTCCGCTCTCATTTGAAGCTATAAGGGAAAGGTGGTTTGTTTCGGGAGCAACGGCTGTGATTTCATAGTCTGATATGGTGAATTCGCTTGACATATCGTAATACGAAAATGCCGATGCGAATGTTGTGAGTGAAAAACAGAGCGAAAAAGCTGTGATGAGAGCTGCAATTTTTTTAAGCTTCATATTTTTATCCTCCAAAAAGTTGCAAATCTTCTATTCGCCGCTTCCGCAGCACTTTTTATATTTCTTTCCGCTTCCGCAGGGGCAGGGGTCATTTCTGCCAACTTTATTTTCAACGCGTCGCGGAGTTTTCTTGATTTCGGAATCATCGCCACCATGCGTACTTGTGATTTTTGCGACAGCCCTGCGCTTTGGCTCATCGTTATTTGAAAGTCTGATAGTAAACATCATTCTCACGGTATTGTCGCGGATGGTGTTTATCATTTCCTCAAACATTTCAAAGCCTTCGCTCTTGTAAACCACAATCGGGTCATGCTGAGCATATGCACGAAGCCCTATTCCGCGACGGAGGTCGCTCATTGCATCAATGTGCTCCATCCAGTTCTCATCTACATTGCGGAGAAGAACGACACGCTCGATTTCACGCATTTTTTCAGGCGTGAACTCCGCATCTCTTGCAGAATATACACGCATTGCGATTTCCGTAAGGTCGCTTTTTAAGTCCTCACTGTCATAGTCCACGCGATTGAGGTCGTCTTGTGAAAGATTAAGGTCGCCCTTTGTTAAGAATATACCCTCAAAGCGCGAACGAATTATATCAAGATGCTCTTGCTGAACATATCTCTCTTCGCCCAGAGTAGCATTGACAGCATCGGAGATTGATTCGGAAATCATTTTCTTTATAACATCTGCAACATCATGCCCGTCAATGACAGATTGGCGCTGATTGTATATGACCGTTCTTTGTGTATTTATAACATCGTCATACTCCAAAACGGATTTTCGCGCGGCAAAATTTCGCGACTCAACAGTCTTTTGAGCATTTTCAATTGCGCTCGTCAGTATTTTCTGGTCTATTGGGGTATCCTCATCAATACCGAGAGCATTCATCATGCCCATTATGCGTTCAGACCCGAAAAGACGCATGATGTCATCTTCGAGCGAGAGGAAGAAGCGAGATGCTCCGGGGTCACCCTGACGGCCACTTCGCCCTCTAAGCTGGTTGTCGATGCGTCGGGATTCGTGGCGCTCTGTGCCAATGATAAAAAGACCGCCTGCATTGCGGACACGCTCTGCTTCAGTATCGCATATAGCCTTATGCTTTAAATAAAGCTCTTTATATTTTTTTCGGGCATCGAGAATTTCGGGGTCAGATGTCGGGGCAGTGCCTCCGGCATCAACAATCAAAGCTTCGTTCATACCGCTTTTGCGGAGATCGCTTTTTGCAAGAAAATCCGCATTGCCTCCGAGCATAATATCGGTACCTCGGCCCGCCATATTTGTCGCAATCGTAACTGCGCCCGGCTTTCCTGCCTGTGCAACTATCTCGGCTTCCTTTTCGTGGTGCTTGGCATTAAGAACGACATGAGGAATTCCTGATTTTTTGAGCAGTGCAGAAACAAGCTCACTCTTTTCGATTGAAACCGTGCCGACGAGAACCGGCTGCTTTCTGTTATGGCATTCCTCAATCTGCCGGATAACAGCGCGGAATTTTCCGCTTTCGGTCTTGTATACCGCATCGGTAAGGTCGGAGCGAATCATCGGCTTGTTTGTCGGGATTTCGATTACATCGAGGTTGTAGATTGCTTCAAATTCAGCTTCTTCGGTAAGTGCTGTTCCCGTCATTCCCGAGAGCTTGTCATACATTCTGAAATAGTTCTGGAAGGTAATGGTTGCAAGCGTTTTGCTCTCGTTCTGGATACTTACGTTTTCTTTCGCTTCTATTGCCTGATGAAGCCCTTCCGAATATCTTCTGCCTATCATGAGGCGGCCTGTAAATTCGTCAACAATTATAATCTCATTGTCGCGAACAA
Organism: Eubacteriales bacterium; assembly: GCA_045649265.1. Classification (GTDB taxonomy): domain Bacteria; phylum Bacillota; class Clostridia; order Oscillospirales; family JAAYXM01; genus SIG480. The sequence continues at coordinate 4,827 of JAZRPO010000033.1, read as the reverse complement.
CGTAGTCAATATCGCGCTTCATTATGCCGCGTGCGCGGATAGCCTGATTTATGTGGTGGAAAAGCTCCGCGTGCTCGGGGTCGGATAAATTGTCAATTCCGAAGGCGCGCTCAGCCTTTGCAATACCCGATGCGGTGAGAGTAGCGCTTCTGTGCTTTTCATTAACGATATAGTCACCGTCGACATTATCGTTATCCTCCTTTTCGTCAACGGAGGCAACAACAAATTTTTTAAGAGACGCTGCAAAACGGTCAGCCTCGCGGTATATGAGGGTAGGCTTTTCACCCTGACCTGAAATGATGAGCGGAGTTCTTGCTTCATCTATAAGGATAGAGTCAACCTCATCGACGATTGCAAAGGAGTGGTATCCACGGCCGACCATCTGCTCCTTGTAGAGAGCCATGTTATCACGCAGATAATCAAAGCCAAGCTCATTGTTAGTGCCGTAGGTAATATCGCAGTGGTGAGCTTCACGGCGCTCTTCATTGGTGAGGTCGTGAACGATTATTCCCACGCTCATACCGAGAAAACGAAAAACTCTGCCCATAAGTTCGCCCTGGTATTTTGCAAGGTAGTCGTTTACGGTGACGATATGAACGCCCTTTTCCGTGAGAGCATTAAGGTATGCAGGCAAAACCGCAACAAGCGTTTTTCCTTCCCCTGTCTTCATTTCGGCAATCCGGCCCTGGTGGAGAATTATGCCGCCGATGAGCTGAACGCGGAAAGCATAAAGCCCTAAAACCCGGTATGCAGCTTCGCGAACGGTTGCAAAAGCTTCGGGGAGAATGGAATCAAGAGTTTCACCCTCTGCAAGGCGCGCTTTAAGCTCAGATGTTTTTGCAGAAAGAGCAGCATCAGACAGCTCACGGTATTCATCCGCAAGAGCTTCGATTTTATCGACAAGCGGGAGAATCTTTTTGATTTCTCTCTCGCTCCGTGTTCCAAAAAGCTTTGAAATAACACTCATTTTATCGTTTAAATCCTTTCAGAAAATAGTTTTGTTTCCAAAAATATTTATTCAATTTAGTATATCACATATTAATATGTTAGAAAAGGGTTTTACATAAATTTATTTTAAAATTCACAATGTTGAAAAATATTGGAAAATGGTGTATTATAGCCTAAGGAGTTGATGAAAGTATGAGTATAATAAAAAATCCCGGGCTTGCGTCCTCGGGAATAAAAAAGATTGAATGGGTAAAGTCATATATGCCGGTTCTCTCTGCAATAGGAAAGCGCTTTGAAAAGGAACTTCCGTTTAAGGGGAAAACCATCGCAATGTCAATTCACCTTGAAGCAAAAACCGCTTATCTCGCGCTCACTCTCGCAGCAGGCGGCGCAAGGGTATGTGCGACGGGTTGCAACCCGCTCTCCACTCAGGATGACGTTGCGGCAGGGCTTTCGGCGCTTGGGGTTGAAACCTTTGCAATTCACGGCGTTGATGAAAAAGAATACACACAACATCTGACAGAAACTCTCCGTTGTGTTCCTGATATGATAATAGATGACGGTGGCGATTTTGTTGCAATTCTCCACGGCGCGGCGCCGGAGCTCGGAAAAAATATTCTCGGCGGCTGTGAGGAGACTACAACAGGAGTCGCAAGGCTCTCTGCACGCGCCAAGGCAGGCAAGCTCAATTTTCCGATGTTTGCGGTAAATGATGCAAAATGCAAGCACCTTTTTGACAACCGTCACGGAACAGGCCAGTCCGTCTGGGATGCGATAATGAATACGACCAACTGCTTTATCGCAGGCAAGCGCGTCGTTGTTGCCGGTTATGGCTTCTGCGGAAGAGGCGTTGCGCTTCGGGCAAAGGGGCTTGGGGCAAATGTTATAATCTGTGAGGCAGACCCGTTTTGCGCCCTTGAAGCATATGCGGAGGGATACTCCGTTATGACAATGGACGAGGCTTCGGAAATCGGTGATATCTTCGTAACGACAACGGGTTGTCGAGATATTATTCTTCGCCGTCATATGGAAAAAATGAAGGATGGAGTTTTGCTTGCAAACGCAGGCCATTTTGATTGTGAGATAAACAAGGCAGACCTTAACTCTGTCGCAATAGAGATTGAGGAAAGAAAACCCAACATAACAGGCTATAAAACGGCAGACGGCAGAATTTTAAACCTTCTCGGAGAGGGAAGGCTTGTAAACCTCGCCGCAGGAAACGGTCATCCGGCAGAAATTATGGATATGAGCTTTGCAGTTCAGGCGCTTATGATGGAGCATATAGCAAGGCTTGACGCTCCGCTATCACCGGGACTTTATGCAGTGCCGCCCGAGATAGATGCTCTCGTTGCAAGGGAAAAGCTTTCTGCGTGCGGAATAAAAATTGATTCTCTCTCAAAAGAACAGGAAACCTACTTGAAATCGTGGTAAAAAAGACAGATGATATGCCGAGTGTCCTTAAAGACACTCGGCATATCATCTGTCTTTTTATTGTTGTTTTGAGAGCTTTTGCTTGTAGTAATCCATTGTCAGCTTTACGCCTTCTTCAAGGGAATATAAAGGCTCGTAGCCGAGGATTGTTTTAAGCTTTGTGTTATCAAGATAGCTGTGAAGAATATCACCCGGTCGCGCCTCTCGGTATTCCGGCGTGCAGCTGCCTCCGGACATGATTTTCACAAGCTCGTTCACCGTGGTTTTCTTGCAGGTTGAGACGTTTATAATCTCGCCGTCACCCTTATCAAGAGCGGCAAGGTTTGCCCCTGCAATATCGCCGACATAAACAAAATCGCGCGTTTGCTCTCCGTCTCCGAAAATAACGGGAGTCTCTCCACGGAGAAGCTTGTCAGTAAATATGGAAACAACGCCGCCCTCTCCTTTGGGATCCTGCCGGACACCGAATACGTTTGCGTATCGGAGGATGGTAAACGTAAATCCATACAACTGGGAGAAGGTGCGGATATAGAATTCAGGGGAGAACTTTGATATGCCGTAAAACGACATGGGAGCTTTGGGGTGGTTTTCGTCAACCGGCAGGTATTCGGGGTCGCCGTAAACCGCCGCAGAGGAAGCATATATGATTTTCTTAACTCCGAAATCGCGGACGGCTTCGAGAACTTTAACGGTTCCCACAACATTAACCTCAGCATCAAATGAGGATTCACGAATAGATTTCTGGATGTCTATCTGAGCGGCTTCGTGATAAATAACCTCAGGGGAAAAATCGCGGACAGCCTCGCGAAAAGCATCGCTTCTTATGTCAGCTCGGTAAAGCTTTGCGGCGGGGTTGAGGTTTTGCAGGCTTCCTGTTGAAAGGTCATCAACAACAGAAACCGTGTGCCCTGCCTTGCAGAGAGAATCAACGATATGCGAGCCAATAAATCCGCATCCGCCAGTAACCATTACCTTCATTAGTATATCACCCTCTTGTGTGTTTAAAGCTAACAGATATTTTTCTGATATTTAATTTATTATATCATTTAAAAGATAAATGTGCAAGTTTTTCGGCAATTAATACTTGCAAAAAAGGGGTTTATTGTATATCATTATAAAAGTATTTATGTTTTTTGAAAGGGAAATGCCTCATGATACAAAAATTTTGTGAAAACACCCCCAAAATCTCAGCAAACGTGTTTGTTGCGGAGAACGCAAGCATCATAGGCGAGGTTTGTATAGAAGAAAAATCAAGTGTTTGGTTTGGAGCAGTGATACGCGGAGATGAGGGAGCAATAGAGATAGGCGCGCGGACAAATGTTCAGGATAATGCGACGATCCATTCAAATACGAAAATCGGAAACGGTGTCACCGTCGGACACAATGCAATAGTTCATGGCTGCGAGGTTTCAGATAACGTTCTTATAGGTATGGGTGCAGTCATTCTCGACGGCGCAAAAATAGGCGAGGGTTCAATTGTTGGGGCAGGCGCCCTTGTTACGGGGAACAAGGCTTTCCCGCCCAAAAGCTTAATTCTCGGAAGCCCTGCAAAGCTCGTCCGCGAGCTGACTGATGAAGAAATCCTGTCTGTTTCTGAAAATGCGAAAGAGTATGAAAAGCTCGCCGAAAAGTATAAAAAAATAGAGCTTTAATATAAAAAACGACATAACGTGCTGAAATTAAATTTGCACCACACAGAGGAGAAACAGAAATGTTTTCAAAAATGAATTTTCATACGCATACGCACTTTTGTGATGGGAAGGACTCGCCTGAGGAAATGGTGAAAAAAGCGATAAGCCTCGGGTTTTCCGCTCTCGGATTTTCGGGACATGCTTACACTCCCTGCGAGCCGGAATATTCTATGAGTATTGAGAATACCAAGAGATATAAAGAAGAAGTTTTAAGGTTAAAGCATGTGTATAAAAACGATATCGAAATATTCTGCGGTCTTGAAATGGATTATTATTCTGAAGTGGATACGGATGAATTTGATTTTATTATAGGTTCGGTACATTATCTTGAAAAAAACGGAATCTATTATGCTGTCGATGATAACGTTTTGCGTTTTCAAAAAGGCGTTTCCGCATTCGGCGGCGATGTTTACTCTTTTATTGAGGAATACTACCGTCTTCTTGAAGAGATTCCGGAAAAGACAAACGCTGACATTATAGGCCATTTTGACCTCGTGACAAAATTCAATGAAGCGGGGGAGTTGTTTTCGGAGACTCATCCGAGATATACTGCCGCGGCCACCCATGCAGTTGATGCTCTTTTAAAGTCAGGGCGCGTTTTTGAAATCAATACCGGTGCAATGGCGCGAAAGTGCAGAACATCCCCCTATCCGGCACAGGGCATACTTGATAGAATCATAAAAGGCGGCGGCAGAGTGATTTTGTCTTCTGACTGTCACGATAAAGAAATGCTTGATTTTGGATTTTGTGAGGTTCT
>JAZRPO010000032.1:0-3485 GCA_045649265.1 Eubacteriales bacterium | reverse complement strand
GCAAAATTGAATATGCGGGTGTGGCGGAACTGGCAGACGCACGAGATTTAGGTTCTCGCGCCGCAAGGTGTGCAGGTTCGATTCCTGTCACCCGCACCAATGAGAAATCCCCTAAATATAGGGGATTTCTTTTGTTTTATCTCTTGGTATACGCACTACATACAGTTAACGTTCGCTGTGCGAAATCATGCTGATTTATGCTGTTTTTTCGTCAATATATACAGAAACACTATCCTCAAAATCGCCATTGAATTCCAGCCTGACATCGAGGCTCTTGTCCTCATTCTGATGCACATAGACCGTTTTCACCAGAAGCCGCAGGTTCGCATCGCTGATGTGCTGTTCCTCGATCATCTTCTCCAGGAGGTCTGCTGTGGTTTTCAGTTCGTTGCGTTTCCGCTTGCTGACTTCATCGAACTGCTTACTCTCCTCGATCTTCTTCTGCAGGTCAACGATTTCTTCCTCACGCTTGGTAATCATGCTGTTGTAAACCGAAGCGTGTTCACGGTCAGAGATTCGCTCGATAATTAAATCTTCAATCTGCTGTCGGTGGTGCTATACTAAAAAAGTGGACAAAAAAAGAAGAACGATGTATAATAAAAGAAAAGGCCAGGAGGAAAAAGAAATGGCAGGAAAGAAAAGTCCACGATACAGTGAAGAATTCAAGAAAACGATCGTAAATCTGCACCAAAACGGCAAAAGCTATGCAGAGATTGAACAGGAATACGGCGTATCCCACAGCGCCTTAGCCAAATGGATCAAGCAGTATTCCGTAGTGAAGCTCGATGATGACACACTCATTACCGCTGAGCAGATCAAAGCTTTGCAAAAGAGAAACGCTCAGTTGGAAGAGGAGAATCTCATCCTAAAAAAAGCCATTGCGATATTCACGCCACACTCAGGCAAAGACTAAACGCAGTCCATTCGCTGCGTCATGAGCACGCTGTGACAACACTTTGTCGGGTTCTGGGGGTCAATCGGAGTACTTACTACAAATTCCGCAACCGCAAAGATTCTCGCAGAACCGTTGAAAACAGAGAGCTTCGTGCAAAAATCCTTGCACTTTACATCAAAAGCGACAAGCGGTTGGGTTCACAGAAAATGACCGAATGCCTTGCACGGGAATATCGCATTCACATCAGCTGCGGCAGAGTGTACCGTCTGATGAAAACCATGAATCTGCCCAAAATGAGCACTTTTAAGCCGCCGAAGCAGAAATTACATTCCGATGATGAAAGCGGAATCTGCAAAAATCTACTGCAGCAACAATTCAAACCGGAGAAGCCGAATATGGCTTGGGTATGCGATTTCACCTATATCAGAGCAGGCGGTCGATTCTATTATCTTTGTGCAATCATGGATCTGTTCTCCCGCAAAATCATAGCATTTCGCCTGTCTGCCCGAATCAATACCGATCTTGCGATTACAACACTGAAGGATGCCATTCAGGCACGAGGCGTATCTTCCGGTGTGATGTTTCATACGGATCGGGGCAGCCAGTTTACATCAAAACGATTTCGTCAGTTTCTGGATCAGCATGATATGATCCAGTCGTTTTCTGCGAAAGGCTATCCTTACGATAATGCTGTGATGGAATGTTTTTTCAGATATCTCAAGCACGAGGAAACGGATCGACGTTCTTATAGCTCATTATCAGAGCTACAGGACGCTTTGTTCTGTTACATCCATGGTTTCTATAATTCCATGCGTCCGCACTCTCATAACAACGGGCTCCCACCCATTGCTGCTGAATCTCTCGTTACTTAGCTCTCCTCTTTTTATTGTCTACTTTATTGACATTGGACCAGCATAAATTCTCCCTCTTTACTGAAAGAACTTATATCTTCCTTTTCAAAACGCACCTCCACGCCGATTTCTTTCAAATGTCTGACGGATTCAAGCAAATCAACTGTATTTCGTGCAAATCTTGAAATACTTTTGCAGAGAATAATATCTATCTGTCTTTTTTCGCATTCATCCATTAATTCTTGAAATGCATTTCTTTTTTTAATTCTTGTTCCGGAAATCCCTCGGTCAGCGTATACACCTGCAAACTCCCAATCTGAATTTTTCTGAATGAGGTTGCTGTAATAACTGGTTTGTGCGTCTGCGGAATGCAGCATAGACTCTGAAAACACAGATACCCTGGCATAAGCTGCTACACGTTTTCGCTTGTTAAATCCTGTATCAATTGGATGAAGTGCTATAATTTCTTTCATTTGTACCTCCTGAATTATAGGGATTCTCTGAAAAGCCTCCCTCACAGCTTGATTTCGCTTGTGTGTGGTTTTTAGAGACTCCTAAAAAAATATGTAAAGCCTACTTGACAAATAATGTAAAGTGTGCTATACTATAAATGTAAGGTTAACTTTACTTTTGAGAAAGGAGTAGTATTGTTATGTGTAAAGATGAAAAAAACAACAGAATTGTTATGAAAACTGCCGTCAGAGGAATTGGTATTGTTTTATGCGTCACAGCTATAATTCTTCGACTCTGCGGAAATTTTATAGGCGGTGCTGTTGAGGGTTTCTGCGATGCGGCATTACCTTGGATTACAATAGGTGTTGCAGTCGCTGTTGTACTTTCGGTGCGTAGCGACGGAAGGGAGGACGAAATTTGTGAAAAACAAAATACAAGAATTGAGAAAAAGTCGTAAAGTAACACAGCAGGAGCTTGCAGATGCTCTCTGCGTTACACGACAGACAATTATTTCCCTTGAAAACGGGAAATATAACGCATCATTAACACTTGCCCACAAAGCTGCACAATTCTTCGGTATGACGATAGAGGAACTTTTTATCTTTGAGGGCGACGAAAATTTAGGAGGATAATTATTATGGAAGAATTTAGAAAAAAGTATGAGAAAAGATTTTGGATGAATACAATTATGTGCTGTGTACTGCCGATTATTTTCTTTGCTATGCGTTTCTTTATTAAGGATATAAGTGATTTTTCACAGGGACTGGTGACAGGCTTGTTTTCGGCATTAATGGTCACAGCAGTTTTTTCGTTTGTCAGTACATATGCTATTCTTCATAATGAGGAACAGCTCAAAAAGCGTTACATAGAGGAAACAGATGAACGTAATATTGAAATATCAAAGAAAACAATGCAGACTTCAAGCCTTATTTCCTTATATTTAACGGCAATTGCTGTTATTGTATCGGGATTTTTCAGCGAAGTTGTCAGCATAACCCTTGCAATTGATATTATGGTAGGGGCAATTATTACTGTTGCGGTTGGAACATATTATAAAAAGAAAATGTAGCAAAAAAGCCTGCCAAAATCGGCAGGCTTCAATTATTAATTATGCTAACAAAGAAATGATAATCATAGCAATTCCCGCAAGGCTTACAGAGAGGTAACAGGAACGGATAAGCTTTGAGAATTTTATAAGTCCCTCGTGCTTTTTGATGCAGGTAAAAAGCCTCATATCCTGCGAATAATTGGGCATAAAACGACTTTCAATTTCTCTTATTGCAACA